>JAEORY010000171.1 GCA_016840645.1 Candidatus Borrarchaeota archaeon
CCACGTTTCGACAATCGGAAAGAAACTGTCGGAAGTCGAGTTTGAGCTATATAAGTCAAAGAACTGGAATTTATAGTTTATTTTTATCATAGGTCTGAGAATCGGAAAGTATGAGCCGGATTTATATTTGTTCTTATTCAATCATTTAATTGAAAAATTATGGCCGAGTATTCTTATATCAGGGAGATTCAAATCCGGTTTAAGAAAAAACGGGTTAAAGGGCAATCAGTTAAAGAGCCGATTGTTAATGCTGAGCAGGTTGTTGTACTTTTCTCTGATATGCAAAATGAGACAAAGGAGAAGCTTATTACGATAAGCTTGGATAAGAGTATGAAAATACTTTGTTTTGAGGTTGTTGCAATCGGCGCTGTGGATTCTGTTTATGCACGACCTGTTGAAATGATCAGAGGCGCGATACCGTTTGCTCCTTACGGCCTAATCATAGTCCACAACCATCCTTCCGGTGATCCGACTCCGAGCAAGGATGACATCAGGTTCACGGGTGAACTGATGAATGAGACGAATTCGCTGGGAATTGATTTTTGTGATCATATTATTATCGGAGACGGCAAATTCGTAAGTTTTGCTAACATGGGATTGATAAAAGAATTCCAACGGTTATTAAAGAAGTCTGATGATAAACTAAATTCTGCCCTGCAAAAGAAAGCGGAAGCCGTTGCATCGAAACTGGCAAATAATAAATGACCGAAACATGAGCTTTCCGCTTAATCTATTTCCTTTTACCAAGATTTTCCGGTATTTGGTTTTTGGGTTCTCATATAAATCTGCTTTTAAAGCGGAGGCAAAAAAACGCCCATGTCTGTCTGAAGTAACCTTATTCTGTCTGCCAAATGAAATTTAAGCTGTTTTCTCAAGTCAACAATTTTTATCATTTCAAATCACCTTAATCAATCTATACATATCTTTCAAGCCCGTACACCCCCTTTCGGGCAAGCTGGCCGTATTCGGGAATGGTACCGGATGCCCGTTTCTTTTGGCGCAAGCCATGTCCCATTTGTCATGGATAAATTTCATGAAATCTTTTGGATAGTTCAGTTGAATCACCATTTTTTGCATAAATCGGAGTATCCGCATGCCGGGCAGAGAAAGTTTGCGTTAGGATAGAAGATTCCGGTTTCGATTGCCCGGTTTACGCGGATTAGAAGTTTTCTGAAGCGCCGAAAGTCTTCGCGGTTTCTGGATGTTTGGCGCTGGTCGATTTTGGGCGTCGTCGTCCTGACCATGATGTCCAGCCGAAGACCTTCCTCTTTTTTTCCGGTGATGCGCCTGTAGGCAAGGGCATAACCAGTAAGCTGGATGTCTGTGTGTTCATGACCTTTTGCCCATGAGCTTTTGGAGATTTTATGGTCAATGATGTAACGGTTTTCATCGATAAGGTCGATGTGTCCGACAAAGGGGATTTTTAGCCCGGCAATGCTAACGGAGAATTCCTTTTCGACGGATACGGGCCGGATTTTGGGGGCGGCTTGCCGATAATAGGCGTAAAGGAGCCGGATGCCGTCATCTTTGAGTTTCCCTGGATTTTCTTTTTTTCCGAATTCAGTTTCAGGAAGGTGAAGCTCCCATGAGTCGGAGAATATCTGGTTCCATTGCACTAGGGGAAGGTCTTTTTTTGTCTCGATTTTTTGCTGGTAGTTTTGTTCAAGAGTAGAGTGTACTGCCTTTCCGAGCGTTCTTGCGCCGTTTGAGGGGACTATTAGCCCTTTTATATACCTGAATTCGTATTGGAGCGGGCAGCGAAGGAACATTTTTAGCTGGGATACGGAAATGTGGTCTGTCGGATGGCCGCCGCTTTGTTGGTATGGCATACGGAGGAATAGAGCAAGCATAGAGATAGGGATTACGGAGGGAGCGTGCGGATAATGCGTTTGAGGAAAGTGAAAGGACGCTTACGTACATTTAAGGATTGGTTCCGTCACCATTATTGATTTTTCTGTATTCCCTGCATTCAAAGACTGAGGTATCGCCTTTTTCATAAGCTACGGTGAATTCGAAGTATTTGTCAGTGTCTCCGAAGATAAATTCAATTCTTTTTCTGAGTTTTTCTTTCCCCTCGCTTTCATCCATATATTTTTCGATGTCTTTCCAGCACCGGATTTCCGTGACTTTCCCCACTCCGTAAGGCGTCTCCACTATCTCGCCTACGGAAAGGCCGTTCATAGCGTCAGAGGAAAGCCCTGATTTGTAGTTGATAATTGACGTATTGTGGCTTTTGCTGTTATTAAGGTAGCTATCTATTGAGTCCCGAAGGAATTTATCGACTATTTTTGTCATGGGCTTTCCTTCGCTTTTGCCGATTTTGTAAAGCGTAGGGATAAGGTCACCGGAGATTTTCGGGCTGTAGATGGGTCTCACCAATAAGAGCAATAGAAATTAATCAGGGAAAGAATCCGTTAAATGGGTTATTTGCAGGGATTGCGGATGGTGCGGATAAAGGTTAGAAAAGTTATTAAAGCAGAATTATTCGTCCATTGCGTTAAGGGAAGGTTTTCTTTGGCCTCGATTTTCTGTCAGTAATTTTTTTTTCTGAATTCATTGTAACCGCCTTGTTTTTAGTAACGGATGGCTTTCGCCATCCATTCGATTTTCTTGGCCGTTATTTCGATATGTAGCAGGAGCCTGACCATGAAACTGTCGAGAAGGGTATCCCTTTCATGAAAATAAAATCAGGATCAACGTTCCATAAACAGAACCAATATGTATGAATGTTATAAATTCGGTCATTTTAACATCCTAATCTCCGTAGGTATCCGCCTCTTCAATCAGCCTTTTTCTCCTTTCCTCTCTCGTCTCAGGCTTCTTTTTACCGTCGTATAATTTTTTACCTACGAACATGTTTGAAACATAGGTATTGGAGTACCTACTGTTCATGGAGGCATACTACGAGCATAGGTATCACGATTATATAAACATATTTATAATGCTACAATTTTTTCTTGATTATTGACTATGAAATATTTATATTTGCATTAAATAAAATCAGTTAGAAAATAATAACACTAGTTGCAGGATTTCCTTTTTTTTGTAATTTCATGAGGGAGAGGAGATACATAACAATCATCACTGGAAAAGCATCTAAAGGCATAGCAATTGAGTTACACCTTTTTTTATTAAATATAGAATAATATTGATTAGGAAGCTTGAGTAATATTTTTATTTCTTCTTTAAACTAAGAAAATATGAGAGTTAATAAAGCAACTTCACCAGCAAATGGTGAGCGTCGAGCAATTGGAGGTTATGTTCCTCAGTACCGTATCTCTTCTTATCTTATACTACGTAGTCTACGTAAAAGTCGCTTACAATGGATACGTGTTGCAGATCCTGAAGCTGGACGTGTAGATGATTTACAAATTGGTAGTCATAATAGAATCGATGCTTTTCAAGTAAAATGGAACAGGTATGGTGGAAACTTCACTTTTAATGACCTAATTAAACCATCAAAAAATAAACCCAGTCTGATTGCTCAACTTTCTGATGGTTGGAAACGTCTTCGAATGTTGCACTCAGGTCATCATATCGTTGTTCATCTTCTAACGAATGAAACACCTTCATCCTCAGACAATTTACCAGTTTGCAAGCCAATTCCAACACCTAAACATTTTGCTGCATTTATAGAACAAGTATGGAAACCAATACGGTCAATTCCTTCAAGACATAAGGTAACAATTCCACAGGGTTGGCAAGAAGCCTGGGATGTTCTACAAAAGGCAAGTGGTTTAACTAGTAAAGACTTTTTAGTATTTGTTAAAGACTGTGAATTGGAGTTTGAACACAGTCTTCACAATTTTGAAACAGTAACCTCAAGAGAGCAATTGACCTTCCAAAAAGATATAGATCAACTATGCCAATTTCTTTTCGAGACTATTGCTGGTCCAGAGAAGATAACAGAAATGACATTAGATCAATTGCTTCAGCGACTGAATTGGAAGTCTCGTTTTGAATTCAAAAGTCGACACGAGTTTCCTGAACCTGATATTCCATATCAGCCAGTAAAAAGCGTTGTCAATAAACTCAATCAAACGTTGTCAAATTTACCTGGTGGTTATATTGCATTAATTGGCACTCCAGGATCTGGCAAATCAACATTACTTACTCAAACTCTTCGAAATCGCCCAGAACGTGTAATCAGATATTATGTTTATGTGCCTGATGCACAAGAGCCTCTCACACTTCGAGGAGAATCAGTTAACTTCCTACATGACATCTGCCTTGCAATTGAACATGCTGGTTTCCATGTCGGAAAAAGTCCAAGTATGTTCGAACGAGACCAACTTTCAGAACAGTTACATCAACAAATTCAACTTCTTCACCAAGATTGGAAAGATACTGGTCGCAAGACAATAATTGTTATCGATGGGCTTGATCATATTTCAAGAGAAACAACTCCAAGCCGTTCTTTACTTAATGACCTTCCCTTGCCAGAGCAAATACCAGATGGAGTTTATTTTATTCTTGGCAGCCAGACTGATCAATTGAAAGATTTCCCAAGTAGTGTTCAATATGAAATTCAAAAATTTGACCGTCGCATAGAAATGCAACCTTTAAACAGAGAAGCAGTTATTAAAATTGTTGAAAGACCAGAACTTTTATTAGAGCTGATAAGAGAACAAAAAGATAAAATTTTTGAATTATCAGGAGGGCATCCTCTTGCACTAAGTTATATTTTGAATCATTTAAAGCAAGCAAAAAATACAGAAGAGTTAGAGAAAATACTTCAAAATACTATACAATATGAAGGGAATATCGAAAGGCAGTATTATAGTTATTGGAAGCAAATCGAAAATGACTGTGAACTCGTTAAGCTTCTTGGTTTACTTGTTCGAATGCGTCGTTTTATAGATGTTTCTTGGATAAAAACATGGTATGATCCTGATGTTGTAGCACGATTGGAACGTCAAATAGCCCATTATTTCCGTCGTGAGACAAACGAACGATGGTATTTCTTTCATAACAGTTTTCGTCTTTTTCTTCTTCAGAAGACTGCGGAGACAATTCCTGGGAATTTTAATTTTTCCTTTGATCAAAAACTTCATCATGAACTAGCTGAAAAATGTTCCGAAGCACCGACGGATTTGATTTGGTCTTGGGAAGAATTGTATCATAGGATATCAGCAAATGAACATAAAGATGTATTAAAACTGGCATCCCCTGAATGGTTTCGTAACCAATTTTTAGGATTTAGACCAAATGATGTAATCAAAACTGATATTCAACTTGCATTAAAATCAGCCGTTATTCAAGAAGATGCTGTTGCCTTAACACGTTTAATTCTAATTGGCTCCGAAATTGCACAACGAGAATTCAATCTTGAAAATACTTCTATAATACCACTTCTCATTGATTTGGATAAGAACGAATTAGCCATAGAGTATGTTCGTGATGGGAATCGACTTCGTATAAACACGAAAGAGGCCTTAAGAATAAGTGTTAAACTTAGATCCTTAGGATTCACAGAGGAAGCTCGTAAAATATTTGAATTGGCTGAACCACTCGATCTACTATCATCATCTTCTGTAATCAAAGATAATCAAATGCACAATGTTAGAGAACTATTAAAGGCTTGGGCAGATGCTGTAGTTTATTTCCGAGATTTAGATAGTATTATAGGAACTATAAAAAAAATTCGTTGTGAACCAGACCGTTTGAACAGCAGAGATGCCAAGACGGAAACTCGATATTATCATAATTATATGTTATTTCGAGCGGGTCTTGGTTTTTTGGAGCAACGACGGTGGAAAGAACTAGAGAAGATTAACAAAATCTTCGATCTTAATCATAAAGATAACCAAGAATGTTGGTTTTGGTTAAAAGCTCATTCATGGAGACATTGCAGATTTATTGAAGATAATAACAGAGCGAAAATATATTTGGAAGAAGCATTGAATTGTGCTGATAAATTAAAACTTAATAATGAATCATGTTTGATTCTTGCTGAAGGGATTTATTTGATTTTAAAAGATAAAGATTTGACAATTAAGTGGCTAGAGAATATTCCCCAACCTAAATTAAAGTCAGACTTAATTAGTGCAGATCCGAATTTAAATCCATTTCTTCAGCGATTTCGTTTAAATCGTTTGCTTTATACATTAGGAAACCAGCAGGCACCATCTGAAATTGTTCCCGATGATGAAGATCCTCGAAATGAAGGAATAATCTATTTCGAAAGAGCAATCTGTGTAATAGCAAGAATTTGGGCTTATGCTTGGCGGGGACAGACGCTGGATTTTTCAATAATTGAACGAGAAATTTTCCCTTTGTTACGTCTCTATAATAGAAATTGGGAACAAACACGTGAATGGAATTCTTGGCACGTCGCTCAACGTGTTAGAAGTGAATTTTATGAACTACTAGTAAATGCTGTTTCTCAACATGGTCAGACCGCAATTTATAAACTTTGCAAAACTTTTGAAAACGAGTGGGATAGTAAGGATACCAAAGCTTATTGGCCAGCGGATGTCTGTCGTAGAATAATAATCACACTTTATAATATCGGTGGAAATAGAACATGGGCAAATAAAAGACTATATATACTTGAGAAGATAATGTTAGAAGGTCAGGATATATCAAGTAGTATCGAAGAATGTGGAAACCAAGCAAGAGCTTGGATCGCTGTTTCTGAAAAGGAATCAGCCTTTAGAGTTATTAAACGTATATTTAAAATATCCTTTGGAGTAAGTTATGAAAAAGATTACCAACTCAATACGTGGATTGAATGGCTAGACCTTATAAACAAATTTGATTCAAAACGAGCAGCAGAAAGGATTAAATGGTTTGCAAAAGCAATAATTTCTCTTGAAAAGATTACCGGAGGTGATGCATGTAGAGTTGCTGCTAATAAGCTTCTTGAAGTAGCCTGTCAATGGAGTCCCAGAAAAGCTACATTTTTATTTCATTGGTTTATTGATAGAAAAATCATTCGACATGAAGAAGCAACTCAGATTTTATTAAGGCAAGCATTGAAGAGTGATAATCCACCTTATAATCTGGTTTTAATTTCACTAATTGACTTTTTACTCCCAATTGCCAGCGACATAAATAACGAACTATTAGTCCAACTTGTTAAATCCATTGTTATTAATAATAATAATAATAATGAAAAAGCAATAAAAGAAATTCGATATATTGTTTCAAAAGTAAAAGTGCATGCTCTACCTTCTATAAGATCAAAATGGTATAATGCAATTGCCAATACACTAAGAGGATTAGATATTGAATTTCAAATTGTTGGTATCAAACCAGTTGACCTCAAACTAAACCATAAAGATGAAAATAGTTCTGAAATATTAAAATTGAAAGATAATTCAACGTTAACATTAGATGAAGTGAAATCCCGTGTTAATTCAATTTCAGATTTGAAGGAGTTATTAAAAAATGAAGTTGATGGCTCATATTTTCATTGGAAGCCAATTTTAGCTCAATTAGTAGAAAATTTGGATAGAGAGAGTATTTTTCAGTTATCCGATTTATTTCAAGGAAAAAATCGCTTTGCACAAATATTATCCATCCTTAGTAAACGGCTTTACGATTTAGGGTATTTAAGAGATGCGTGGTCACTAGGTAAGCAAGCATTTCATGAGTCGGATGTGTTTGGTTGGGATCGGTGGTGGGATGGTGGTAGTCGATTAGATGCATTTAAAGCATTAAATCGTGCAGATACAGATAAATCTCGTCCTCTTGTTTATAAAACACTATTTCAAGATATGAGTAGCAACTTTGGATATACGGGAAATATCTCTCGAAATCTCATTGAAATTATACCATTATTAAGTGAGCCTTTACCAATTCATGAAATCTGGTCAGTAATTGAGGAGCATGTTAAGCAACTACTACAAAGTAGTCCA
>JAEORY010000172.1 GCA_016840645.1 Candidatus Borrarchaeota archaeon
CAATATTGTGCATGGATGAACCTGCTGCATCCTGAATTTGTCTCTTCAAGCCGAAGTCACGAGTAAACTTTGTCTTCTTTGTCAGACCATAAACCTTGCGAGTTAGGTTCCTCGCCAATTGCCATGCCTCAATATCCTCGAATCGTTCTATTTTCATGTATTTTCTGTTCAGATCTGACGAATCAATAGTTCAAGTTTAACGTGAACCCAGAACATTGAACCCCGGAACGGTTACGCACTTTTGATAAACATCGCTGAAAGTGGATACCGCAATCCCTTTCTGTTCTAAGTAAGACAAAAAAGACTCAACAGTTTCGAAATCAACCAAATCCTTCGTATGCCCTATTGCCACGATAGGCCGGAATGATGTTGTATCTTTTTGGTCCTCTTTGATTACTCTCTCCACCAGTCGAGTGAGTTCATGCATTGTCATCCGACAGAAATCAAACTTCAAGGGATACTGGAATCGCAGGAAATCTAAAATACGATAGAGCCTTTTTTTACCATTTTGAGCTGATGAAGGAGCCTTTCGCTGTATACCTACCCTCTTGGTTGTGAACATTCTCCAGAATGGAACCATCTGTGTATGTATAGGTAACTCAAGCAAGGCTCCCTGGGGATCAGACACATTCGTGTCATTCGTAAACTTCCAGTAATACCCGTTTCTGAGTGCTCGGCGGTAATCCAACTTGTGCTGACGTTGCAAACCACCCTTAAAGACAGATGAATCCACTTTTATGCCCTGCTCAACCAACACATTTGCCACTGTCTGCGTGGGCTGAAATAACCAATTACCAGCCCGAAAAGAAACTGGTGTAAAATCAGCCATGCCTAAAATCCCTCTTAGGTAAGCAAGAGCGCGATCAACGATTTGAACGACTCGTTCTCGGGAAAGGGTACACAGGTTATACTCACTGTAATCGAGTAGCCATCTTCCATTCTCATGCCTCGCCTTGTACCACTGAGGATGTAAGTGAAGTCCTAATTCAAATCCTTCGCTGTAGAAATTCCGTAACTGCTGTTTTACCAGGTTGATGGTCGAATCAGTTCCCTTGGCTTCCAACATCTCGAGTTCAGCAACCTCAACAAAAGGCACGAAACGTGCCTTCCATTTTCGGAAGGTCGCCATCAGTCTTTCCGCTGGCTCGAAGACCAATTCCCTCAGTGAACCTTCGCCATTTCCATATATCTCGTAATCAATGCTGAAAATACATTCGATCATAATTACAATTCAAATTTGGCTCTATTTCATCTCAAGTGAAATCAAATACATCCCATTTACCAATCCATTGTGGAAAACCCTTCGTAAAGCGCTGCATTATGGGGATGAGACGAAGCTCTCAGTTCTTAGGGCCTGTGCGAAAATCGCCAAGGCATATAGCATCCATGCCTGCGACCACCTCATATACAGGATTTTATTTTTGAAAAATCTCTCTTGTTGATAATAAAAATAGCCGTTTTTGCTTTGCATATTTTTAATTGCCCATCTATATACTCGAATCGCCATATCTACTGCGCCCTCATCAAAACTACTCAGCTCAACTAATGTAACTATGCTTTGCGCAATAGCATGGATATCTATTGGATAGAGTTTATTATGATAATATTTAGGTAAACCATCGGTGGTAAAAAAATTCTTTAAATAAAACTGAAATCCTTTTTGAATGCTGTCTGTAAAATTTTTATTCCCTGTATATTGACCGAATTTCTTTAATGCGATCAAGTTGTAACCGGTATGAAAGTTGTCGACCCATCTTTGAGCTTTGCGTTCACCATATGGCCACGATCCGTCTTCATGCTGCTTTTTAACTGAGAATTCAACCGCTTTTAAAGCAAGATCAAAAAATTTCTTATCGCCTGTAACACTGTATAATCTACCTAAGAAGGCAGCACCTAAAAGGTTTGCATTGTGCACTTGGTTTTTATCGTATTGGGTATAGCTGAAGCATAATCCACTTTCGTCCTCAATTCTATTAAGGTCAGAGATTAAGAAGTACCCTGCACTGACAGCCATATCAAGGTATCCCGTTTTTGAGTACTTCTCATAAGCATCAAGAACAGCATTTGCTGCAAATGTTGTGCATATAATGTTGGGCGAGAATTTAGGGAGAAAAAAACCACGGTTTTGCCAGTCAAAATTGTAGCCCCAGCAATAGTTTTTCTGGTTTGGGCTTTTAAGTTTAATTAGTTTTTTTATAATAGCATCAATTAAACCTAAGTCTTTTATCAAACCCATGTCTGAAAGTCTTATTAGCGAGGAAGCGAATAGTGCAAGCCCCTTTGGATTCTGTTCTTTTGGCACCAAGATAATAGGACGCAGGTTAATTGGAAAACGTTTCATAAATTGGATAAAGAAAAGTCTGGGAAGTTTTTTACTGTGAAAAGGCATTAACTCAAAGATTTTACTGTTCAATCCATCAAAAGGATCATACCCTGCCCAATCGTTGTTCTTGCAGTAATTCAATAAGCTGACTATGGAATCCTCAAGCACATTTGAAAAACCATCATTTATTTTGAGAGGAGTCATTTTCAATTCTTTAGTATTATTAGACAGGATCTACTGGATCTATAGGATTATTTTTTTGTATTCATCAATTTCCGGACGAAATTGATGAATACAATCTGCCTGCGGCAGAAAACTTATTTATCAGCATCATCTGTTCGATATTTTCTTTTGACTTCGACACCGGTGGGGCTAAAGTTTATCAACAAACCGATCTCTTTTTTTAGACCGTTCAAGTAATTGACCAGTTGTACTTCATGTTCTTTTGCCAGGTTCTGGACCGATTTAAGTTCCACAACAATCTCATTTTCTGTAAATAAATCCACATAGAATTCACCTACTATCTGTTTATCATAGTAGACTTTTAGCAGCTTTTCCGCTTCAGTTTTAAAATTTATCTTGCTCAATTCAATAATCATCGCTTTCTTGTATATGCTTTCTAAGAACCCAAAGCCTAGATGATTGTAAACCTGATATGCACAACCTATGATTTTGTGAGTGATGTCTTCGTGCTTCATTTTGTATTGGACAGGATTTAAAGGGTTTCTAGGATTTCCCATTTTCCGTACGAAAATGGGAAAAGTTAATCCACCTTCAGTGGAAGTGGTTCTCATTGCACATAAATTCTTTAATCAACTCCATACTTCTTCTATAGCTTGCATCCCTTCGAATAATTACGGTCTGTTCGCCGAACGCGATTTTATATTTTTAGTTTCTTCCGGAAACTGAAAATATAAAAAAATATATCCTGAAAATCATGTTAATCCTGTCCAATTTTCGTCTTTCACCAGTGGTTGCTGGCTAATATTTCGCAAAAACTCTACAATCCTATCTGCTGTTTTTCCATCCCAATATTCTATCTTATTGGCTTGTGGTATACGACCAGATATAATTGCCTCAGTCTTATCCTCTAAATCCTTCACTTCACATAGTTGATTTGTCCCTTGGCTAATAGTAACCGGCCTCTCGGTATTTGGACGAATTGTTAAGCAAGGGATCCCAAGATATGTTGTTTCCTCCTGGATTCCACCGGAGTCTGTAATTACAAAACGACAATTAAACATCATATTCATAAAACGGATGTAGCTTAGAGGATCAGGCAAAAATAACCTTCTGTTATCATCAACAATTTGAAACAGATGATTTTGTTCCAAATTTTTTCGAGTCCTTGGATGGATTGGAAATACAAGGGGTATTTTTTTGGTAATTTGAACAAGTACCTCACAAAGTTTTTTCAATGCTGCAGGATCATCAACATTCGAGGGTCGATGCAATGTAACAAGGCCGTATTCTTTCGGTTCCAAACCAAAGTCACAGTAAGCCCCTTGCTTTTCAATTTTTCCTCTGAGCATTTCAAGCGAATCTATCATTATGTTCCCAACAGTCTGAATTTTGTCAGGTGAAATGCCTTCCCTGATAAGATTTTCAACTGCATCTTGTGAGGGTGTCCAAAGTATGTCCGCCAACACATCCGTTACTAACCTGTTGACTTCCTCCGGCATGGATCTATCAAAGGAACGTAATCCTGCTTCCAGATGAGCGACCAAAGGACGGCGCAGTTGATTTGGTTTACTGGTTGAATGGTTAATTGGGTATACTATTTTTGAGGCAGCAAGGGTACAGGCAGCCGTTGAATTTACATCACCTACTACGACGACAATGTCAGGGTGTTGTTCCGTTAGCACTTTTTCATAAGCAATCATTACCTTGCCGGTTTGCTCTGCATGCGTCCCGCTTCCAACACCGAGATTGATATCAGGGTTGGGAAGGCCAAGGTCAATAAAAAAGGCATCAGACATATTCAAATCATAGTGTTGCCCAGTGTGAACGATAAAAGGAGTAGCCCAATCCTCTTTTTTCAGGGCATGGTAGAGAGGGGCAACCTTCATAAAGTTGGGTCGTGCAGCACAAATTAAGTGTATTAGCATTATTCCTCTTTTCAATGTACTGTTTGGGTTTACAATTTCTGGCAGTGAATTCTTATATATTTATTTCCGGCGGTTTAAACATATAATATGAGCCAGCCTTAAGATAATCTGACTTTAGAGAGAAGGGTCACTCTTGCTCGATGCAACAACTATTTACGTTATATTTCCTTCGTGCTCCCATAATCTTTAAGAAGGATGTTAAATCGGTATCGATTAAAAAATATGATGCCTACATACAGTTTTGTTGGCTTAGCCTTTAATTTTCTTTTAAAATTGACTGCTGAAATATTGAATAGCACCGTGTAACTATAAAATTTTGTGCGTCCAATTTTCGTTAAATATTTATAGAGTTGATATCTTAGATACGGAGCTATATTTTTCCCCCGGTACGCTTTGAAAGTTCTTGCATCATAGAGATAAGCTTCATCCTTTTTAAGGGGAATATCCGATGTTGGGTGGTACTGGCATTTTTTCAAGTTACACCACGTATACGCAGCTATATCATCGTTATGTAGTAATCCCAGACATATACTGCCATGGACCAACCGTTTCAAAAGGATATCCTCGGATTCAGCCACTTCTGGATTTGAAGAAATGGTTTTCATGTCAGAGGGTTCTAAGACACATACCTCTAATGGGTCTAAATCTGGTTTGAGGTTGAGTTGATGTTCATCATAAAGAAATTCTTGAAAGACATAGTACGGGACTATCTTGATGATCCTTGATATTAATCTGTATAGAGAATGCAGGAAAAGGTTTTCCTGAATAAACAGAATAATATTGATTGGTTTTCTTTTACTCATAATTTCAGGAGAACCCTCGCCTCTTTGGCTGTGTAAGGTGTGTATCCCAAAACGTGTGCTATTGACGTTATTCTTTCAACTAAGTCACGATTAGTCGCGAGTCTTGTTCTTTCTTGATCGTACCATATATTATCCTCAAGGCCTACCCTGACACCACCACCGGAAAGTATAGACATAATAGTCATCTTGAGCTGATACTCGCCAACAGCTCCCACAGACCAGATGGATGACTCTGGTAATTCTCTTACCATTAACCCAAGATGCAGCATGTCAGCCTGTGCACACGCGATGTTACCCAGTATCAGATTGTAATAATAGGGTGGATTTAAGAGTCCTTTTCTAATGAGATATTTGGCATAATTGATCATGCCGAGATCAAACGCCTCAAGCTCAGGTTTAATGTTTTTTTCCAACATTTTCCTAAGGAGGGCTTGAATCATTTGGGGAGCATTGATACTTGCCTGCTTGTTGAAATTCAAAGAGCTTAATGTAAGACTTGCAAAATCAGGCTTCAGCTCACCATCAAGATCAAGGCACTCAGAACGCTTATCGAATTCGGGAAAGTCTCGGCCAGATGTAGATACACATAAAATGAGATCTTTATTTTTTTTTCTTATCCCATTGATAATTTCTGCATACATTTCTTTTTTATAGGTAGGTCTGCCATAATCAAGTTCCCGGGCATGTAAATGAACCATGTTAACTCCGAGTTCAGTTACATCCAGCACCTGTTCAATGATTTCTTCCGGTGTTGTGGGGACATGGCTGGTCATTTCTTTAGTGGGGATCATACCTGTTGGTGTAAAATTAAGTAAGAATTTATTGTCTAACATAACAAACCTCCAAAATATGTACGTTAAACCCGCTTACCCAATCTTAAGTCTTTATTAATTTATACCGTGAGTTTTGTGGCTGCCGAAATGGCATAACTGTTTGTTCATATAGGTGACCTGGGGGGTAAGGCTCATATTATTATTGAAAGAGGATGATAATTGTACCTGTGTATTACTCTAATTTGTAACCTATTTCATCAACAATCCTTATTAAATTGTTGATAATTGTATCAAGGGCACCCTGACTATTTTGTATTACGTTAATTGATTTATCTCGTTTAACTATTTTCACCTTCGTGTCTATGTCTTCAAATGTTTCGAGAAACGTAAGACGACCCGAATCGGATAAGTAACGGTCAATAGCAGCGGTCTTGCCTCTAAAAATGGTATATACCGGCACCCCTAATGCAGCTGCCTCCCTGTTCATCGTTCCACCCCCGCTCACCACAAAATCGGAGTGCCACATCAAATCGAGCCCGTTAACAACGTGTTCAGGGATAATAATTTTCCTTTTATCACACCAATCTGACCATTTACTTTTGATAAATGCGGTTTGTTTTTTTTCATTTCGGGGCAGTATTACCATCCGAACATTCTGATGCTTTCCGAGAGTTTCAACAACTCCGTTAAACAAAATCTCAGCTTCCGGATTATGGTAGTGTGCCTCCGTAGCAGGTGGCCTGATAGTAACCAGAATATCCTCATCCGTGATCCCAAATTCCTTACAGATTCCAAGCTTTGGTTTGTAGGTAGGAACATAGACATCTTCTTTTATCCCAGGATACCTTAACACCCTCTTTTTATCGAATGAAATAACTTCTGGCGGAATAACTTCCGGTGCCATAACCCAATCTGGAGTGATAAATGGTAAGGATTTTGCGTGTTCATAATCGAAAATTACAACTACCGGGATTCTTAACATCACACCTGCAATTAGCTGTGATCTTGAACCATGAGATACAGCAATTGCTGGCTTCTCTTTATATGCAAATGGAAGCAATTGTAAAGCTCTGATAATCGTTCCCAAGACCTTTAACGCTTTATTTTTTCCATAGTGCCGGCCAATTCTGACATATTTAAGCTTAAAAAGATCAGCCAGTCCACACACCTGGAAGCAATCTCTGGCAGACAGCGTCACTTGATATCCTCGCTTATTGAGTTCGTTAATTATCGGCTTAAAAAACGGCACATGAGGTGAATTATCAAGATCGATCCATACTTTTTTTAACGGCGGAGCATCCATGATATTCCATTCCAATCCTATCTATTTTTTTGAGTGATGTGGCAGATAAAGCAAAGTAAATATTATGTTCAGATTTCTTTCAAACTAACGAAAACCATATCAACTTATTTTTCTCAATATTCTCCGAGCAAAAGGTAATTTACCAATTCTTGAGACTATTAAGTCATATATCCAGCTAAGAATCAGGTTATGGACATATACAAGGGCGTCGGAAAGGATGACCGGATTACCCCCAAACCCAAGCTTAAAAGATGTCATATCCCTATTACCTATATTTGATAACCGCTTATTTGATAAAATAGCCCTTGCAATATTTTGATCAATCCCGACAAAGTCAAGATATTTATACCCTCGGCTTTTGGCCCATTTAATCAATTCCCACCATAAAACATAGTTTGGCCTATAATCGCCATAACGCCCTGACCAACCAATTTTCCAAGCCCTTACAGTTTCTCTAAATGATATAGCTAAAATGGCCGATAAGACCTCACTGTTATATTCTGCCAGCAAGAGAGTTATATATCCATATCTGTTGAAAACACGCCATA
>JAEORY010000173.1 GCA_016840645.1 Candidatus Borrarchaeota archaeon
GAATTGTTTGTTTTATCTTGTTAAATTCGTCGTTTAAAAACATTAAATCACCAATAATGATAAACTATGTTATCTACTGTTTACTATAACTTAAGGAAGACTAGGTACTCTTGAACAATGAAAAGAGCGAAATGTAGAAAGAAAACATCCATATACAGGGTTTATCGCTTCGATCCATTCAAAATCTGCTTAATTTCATCTTCAGATACTGGTGTAAAGCCTTTTTCCTCAGAAATGACTGCAACTGCAATGCCATCACCAGATGCAGCATCGCGTTCCATCGCGGAATGTACAGCTCTGACTGCCAAATCCTTTCCCTCTTCAACAGTCATTCCTTCATCATATTGATCCTCTAATAGTCCAAAAACGAACGGGGATCCGCTACCCGTCGAAATACTTTTCTCCTCTACAAGATTTCCAAGAAGATCCAGTATGAATAAGTGAGGACCTGTAGAATCAACTCCAGCGATCAAGCTTTGGAGATAATAAGGCATGTATCTAGATTGAAAAAGAATATTAGCAATCAAACGAGCTGCAGACCTAACTGGCATTGGAACTCCTCGCTGCAGTTTATAGAGTGATGCTTCAACTTGAGCCCAATCCATGATGGTCTGCGCATCAGCCACCCTGCCTGCAATCGTGGCACCTATGTGATCGTCAATTTTAAACAGTTTTTGTGCATGTTTATGTGAAATGAAATAGCCTGCTGTGGCCCGCATATCAGTTGCTAAAATCACTCCATCGCGTAGGACTAAACCAAGAGTCGTGGTCATCCAAACACCTTATCATAATGAATTAAATTAAAAATATAAATCGAAATTAACTTTATGAGGAAAAAGAGTAAGCCTCGTCTCTACTCTATTCCCAGTCTTTAAATAAATTTCGATTTTTACCTCGGAGGATAAAGACGTAGCTCTACTTTTTAAAGCCTTTTCTTCGTGCATTTCTTGTATAGATTCTTTTATACCGCAAAACTATAAATGATTTCCTAACGTACCGATTGCTACAAAAAAAAGCCTTAAATATTCGAAGAAATTATCTTTATTTACCTTTTGAAGAGAAGAAGAATAAGCAGAGGAGATTTCTATGTCAGAAGAAAAGGCGGATAATGTATTGGACTGCAGTGGGCTCTACTGCCCAGAACCTATATTTCGTACTCGCGAAGAAATTAATAAATTATCATCAGGTCAGGTTTTGAAGATTATTGCGGATGATCCAGCATTTTCAGAAGATATTAAAAGATGGACAAAAAACACTGGAAATGAATTGCTAGAAGTTCACAAAGAAGGATATGAGATTGTTGCCCTGATCAAGAAAAAATAACCTAATTTCTTCTTTTTTCTACAATTATACTTATTTTTGGCATTCCGAGCAAAAAAAGGTACTTCTTCCGTTTTGGACAATACGAGTTATTTCTGTTTTACAGTTTTGGCATATTTCACCATGTTTACCATAGACTTTATGCCAGTTTTGCGCAGATCCTTCTTGACCTGTCGGAATTTGAAAGGTGCTAAAGGTACTTCCATTGCAATCAACTGCCTTCCAGAGCGTTTTTGATATTGCTAAACCAAGTTCTTTTCTTTCTTTTTTGGTGAGGGTCTTTACAAGTCGGGTTGGATTTATTTTTGCCAAAGCTAATGATTCTGACTTATAGATGTTGCCTACCCCAGCTACTAATTTCTGATCCACTAATACAGCGCCAATTTCCCTGTTTGCGTAGTTTGGCTTGTTGATTTTGGCGAGAAATTCTTTCATCGGGAATGGGTTGGCTAATCCATCTACACCCATTTTTCTTATTGGGTCATGCTGCATCACTTTTTCATAACTTTCAAAGACTTTAAACTGTCCAAAATTTCTAATATCATCAAAAACAGCATATTGAGGGTTTTTTTCGAAGTGCATTAGAGCCTTAGAATGTGAAGGCAACTTTTGACTACCTTTTTTTAAGAGAATCCACTTGCCTGACATGCCGAGGTGATTCAAAATAACCTTTTCATTAAAACACCAAATTAAGAATTTACCTATCCGCTCAATATCAATTACTCGTTGTCCCTTGAACCAATCAAAGTCTGATTGCCTATTTTGGTATTTGGGATATTTTTGTGAAAGCTCTGTTAATTGAATTTTCTTCACTGTTTTCCCAATTAATGACTTTAGATATTGTCTAGTGCATTCAACTTCAGGTCCTTCGGGCATTAGTTTGAATCTCCTTAAATTGATTTTGAAGTCATTTTGATTTTTTGATAAGCAAGAAAGCAGATGTTTGCTTATGTTCTATTTTTGAAATGTAGCACTTTTAAAAACATTAATGTTATACGCAAATTGAACTTGACTACTTACTGCGAAATACAAGATTAATACACAAATAAGATGAACTTAGTTAAATTCAACTAAGGATAGATGAAATTATTATCATCACTATTATTATTGTAAATGCGAGGAGAGTGCATTAAATGGAAGCATCTGAAACAAAACATCGATTTCAACTTCCACGAGAAGTACTAATTGGCGGAGGCGTGATTACTGATGTTGGAAAAGTATGCGCAGAATGTGATTTTGGAAAAGCGCCGTTAGTCCTTGCCGACGAAATTACAATTGATATTGCAGGAAATACAGTTCTTGCTTCACTGAAAGATGAGGGATTTCAACCGCTTAAGCTGATCATCAAAGATTCTAATTTAGAGCAAGTTGAAATAGTTGAGGAAAGAATCCGTGAATCGAACATCAATATCGTTTTAGGAGTTGGTGGAGGAAAGGTCATAGATGTGGCAAAAGTCTCTGCCATGAATTTGAGCATCCCTTTTATTAGTGTACCTACAGCAGGATCACATGACGGAATCGTCTCGCCAAGAGCGTCTATTAAAAAACCCATGATACCACACTCAATTCCTGCTAAACCTCCAATAGCTATTATCGCTGATACCGAAATTATCTCAAAAGCTCCTTATCGGTTACTAGCTGCTGGCTGTGGGGATATAATAAGCAACTCTACTGCAGTTTTGGACTGGGAACTTGCACATAAACTCCGAAACGAATATTATGGAGAGTATGCCGCGTCTCTTGCATCTATGAGTGCAAAAATTATTATTGAAAGAGCAAATCAAATAAGATTAGGCATGCCAGGAAGCGTGCGGATTGTAATGGAAGCATTAATCAGTAGTGGGGTTTCCATGTGTATTGCAGGAAGCAGTCGCCCAGCAAGCGGTGCCGAACATATGTTTTCACATGCTCTGGATCAAATTCATATTAAGGAAGGAAGAATGCCTCCAGCATTACATGGAGAACAAGCAGGCGTAGGATCTATTATGACGATGTATCTCCATGGCGGTGATTGGGAGCGCATAAAAGATGCTTTGCGCAAGATAGGTGCGCCAACAACTGCTGGTGAGTTAGGAATTGAAACAAAATATGTTATTGAAGCACTAACCACATGTCATAAAATCCGACCTGACAGATATACGATTCTAGGTGAAAAAGGCTTAACAAAAGAGGCTGCAACTCGGTTAGCGAACGTTACAGGCGTAATAAACGGATAAGAGTGGAATTATATGACAGATACAGATACAGTGATAACATTCATCGCAAAAAACCTAGCAAAACCTGGTTATAAGTTTCAACACATGGGGGACTCGGAACAATGTAAGACCTGTAAAATGTATCAAGTTTGTATTCAACCATTAGAAACAGAACGCATTTATGAAGTAATAGAGGTCTTAGAGAACGAGTTTGAGTGCCCTCTGCACGAAGAACAGATTAAAGTGGTTCGCGTAAAAGAAACGGATATAGAAGTTGGTATTCCAACTAATATAACCTTCTCAGGAGCAACTATTTCTTTTCAGTCGCAGGATTGTACTGAAATCTGTGAGTTCAGAAAGTTTTGTGTTCCTGTGGGACTTAAAGAGGGAGATAAGGTTCGTATCCTAGATATCATACAAAAAGTAGAATGCAGCGAAGGAAACGATATATCAATTGTTTTGGTTGCTAGAATTTCTCAAGAACGTTCGTAGACTTCTAAAAACTCTACTGAAGTGATATCTTCGAAAAATTTGTGAATATCGCCTGCCATACCGCTTTTAGCAAATTGAAGACCCTCAAGAAGAAAGAATTCTTTTGGTATTTTGATTGATACTTTTTCTTCTTGTACATCAATTTCAATAGTCTCAGAGAGAGTTGATATTCGACGTTTCATCAGTTCCCTTATTTTTTCGGTCATATCCTCTATCTTTTTAAGAACTGTTACTTCATAACTGAGAACTTTACCAGCTAATGGATGATTTAAATCTAGGCGAACTCGTCCGCCTGAAGCACTTTGAACAGTTGCCACTGAACCTTTATATCGAAATGTCATCCCTGGTTGAGGCTTGAGGTCTCTTTTTCTAAACTCTCGTATAGGAACGGTCTTTACACGCGAAGGATCTCTTCCTCCAAACGCTTTTTCTGGAGGAATTTCTACGATAGCATCCTGCTCCCCTACTTTAAGGG
Organism: Candidatus Borrarchaeota archaeon; assembly: GCA_016840645.1. The sequence continues at coordinate 4,483 of JAEORY010000173.1, forward strand.
TCAATAAAGCGTCATCGAGACCCTCTATAACCCAACGTTCCCCAACAACAACTAGTTCTGGGCCGTAGATCCCGTCATCACGATGCATTTTCTCCTTTTTTGCAATTTCTTCATTAGTCAAGGCAAATATTTGGCCCGAATCTTTTATCCTGCCGATGTAGTCGATCAATACAAAATCGCCTTTATCTATTCTGATTTCTTCTGCTTCGCTCATTTTTAACACCCATATTGTTTATTCTCCTTTTCTGAGATACCATCCAAGATCTATGATGTTCTTTATACATATTTTAAATCGATTTAGTTGCATTTTCGCCAAATCGTGGAGAATTTTGCCAAGGCCTATTGGAAAGCCATTTTCATCAAGAAGAATGGTATAATCGCCTTCTTTTGCGTCATAACATATTTTATCAACTTGCGAAAAGGAAATATTTCTTCCATAGAGAATTGTTTGTGCTCCTTTTGCAGTTAATTTGATCAGATGCGTAGTATATTTAACTATCTCAAAAACGGCTTCGAGACTCAATTTAAATTTTTTGTTTTTGTCTAACTCTCCTATCTGCATCCCTAAAGAGTAAGGCTGTTTTTTATTTGCAATCGCTTCTAAAATCTTAATCATTTTGTCAGATACTAAAAAGATTTCTTTCCATTTCCCTTCTCCGATGATGAGATGTTTATTCTGAATAAACTTATCCGCAATTTTTTCGCCAAATAGGTTATCAATAGCATTTTGAATAAACTTGAGCTCTTCGTGAGTTGAAAGTCTAAACTTAATCATTTTTTCAACTATCCTTTTGGAGTTTGCAAATAAAAAACCCTTCAGTTCCATCTTTATGAGGATAAAATCTTCGCGCTTCTTTGATTGAAGGATGAAGCGTTTCATCGAATATTACATCAGTAAAAGCAGGGGATCCTCTATTAAAATCCATCTTTTTAACATGAATATGTTCATTCTTGAGTGCGTGATCTATCACAAACTCATTTTCTTCGGGTGCTATTGCGCAGGTTGAATATACAAGTTGTCCTCCTGGTTTTAAGCATCGAATAGCAGCAGTCATTAGTTCTTTTTGTAATTCGGAGAGATACAATATATCTTTTAATTCACGACTTGTCTTTCGTTTAGGATCACGAGGAATAAGTCCTTCACCAGTACATGGTGCGTCCAATAATACTTTATCAACTTTTAACCCAAGATCAGATATCTGACAACCATCCATGCGAATAGTCAATGCATTGTATACACCACATCGAGATAAGTTTGATCGAAGGCTTTTGATACGTCTCCGATTAATGTCTATTGCGACAATGATTCCTGTATTTTCCATAAATTGGGCTATTTGTGTCGTTTTTCCCCCTGGTGCAGCAGCTAAATCGAGTATTATTTCGCCTGGTTTTGGATCAAGAACCTGAACTGGTATCATAGAGGCTTCGGATTGTAGAAAATAGAATCCTAGAAGATATTCATTAGTCGCTCCTAAAGGAAACGGGGTTTTAAAAACTCTGTAACCGTATGAGATACCAGAAAGTTTCTCAATTTTCTCAAGAACAAATCCTTTTTTGGTAAACAAATTAACAAAATCTTCTTCACTAATGCGGAGTGTATTACACCGCAAAGACGGTATTAACATTTTCTCATTTGCTTCAAGAAATTCAACAGTTTCTTCTTTTCCAAACAATATAAGATATCGTTTAATCATATATGGTCGATATCCATATTTTTCAGCAAGTTCTTCAGCTAGATTATCGTCATTGGACAAATGAATATACATCCTCAAAGAAAATTAACTCAGAATTAAATTAACTTAGATTACTTCTGAATTATAGAAAAAGAGAGACAAAAATAAAAAAGTAACGCAGTATCCAAAAAGGCATAAAACTGCGCATAGCTTAGGGCATTGCTTCCAGAGTTACTGAGAGAGTTCGCTTTTGAGCTTGTCGAAGAATCACTACTTCCACTTTGTCTCCAGGCTGTCTCTTATGAATCTCTGCAACTAACGCTTCAGCTGTAATCACTTCTGTACCCTCAAATTCGAGAATTATGTCCCCAGGAATCATTCCTGCTTTGTTTGCAGGGCTTCCTTGACCTACTTGCACAACAAACACTCCTTTTTCTGTGGGCCTCCCTTAAGGATTTTTCAGGTCAAAGATAATTATTGTAAAACCATATCTTGACCACAACAGACGAGCGTTCCAACTCCTGACTCTAGTACTTGTACTTTATTTCCGCAAATCTCACAAAGATATTCCTCATTTACATTCGTCATATGTTTACCTCCTTTAATATCATTCAAATTGACATACAAATGATTTTGGCTGAAACATTCTGAATAAACCTTTTTTTGTACTCTTTTCTTATATCTTTTAAGAAAGAGGAAAGGTTTTAAAAAAAATAAAGAGACAACAGAGATATACAGGGAAGAATTAAAATGTTTGACCGCTATCGGGCCATTAAGAAGACACTCATTATTATTTTAATTGCAAATCTTTCTGTAGCGCTTTCCAAGGGTATATATGGTCTCACAACGAACTCTCTTAGCCTGATCGCTGACGCCTTACATTCTCTCTTTGATGCAAGTTCCAACATAATAGGGCTGATTGGGATTAGACTGGCTACAAAACCGGCTGATACCGAACATCCCTATGGACACTGGAAATATGAAACGGTTGCTGCTATAGTAATTGCTGCCATGATCTTTTTGACAGGCATTGAAATTATCGAGTCAGCTATAGAACGATTTATGACTCCCCAAACACCAAGCGTTGACGTTTTCAGTTTTATCATTGTCATAGGCACTATAATCATAAATTTCATTTCTACCCTGTATGAGGAAAGAAAAGGGAAGGCCCTTGACAGTTCAATCCTCATGGCGGATGCGCTTCATACAAGAAGTGATATTTTCGTTTCTGCATCTGTCCTTGTTAGTTTCACTGGAATCTTATTAGGATTTCCAATTGTAGATCCTATTGTGGCACTCTTTGTAGCCGCGATGATTTTTCATACAGGTATCGAGATTGCAAAAGAGAGCATTGAAGTCCTAGTAGATACTTCTGTTATGGATCCTTCAGAAATACAATCAATTGTAAACCAAATCGAAGGAGTTGTCGACAGCCATAAAATCAGGTCACGAGGACAACATAATGAAATCGCAATCGACCTTCATATAACGGTTGATCCAGAAATCTCTGTGCATGATGGGCATGACATAGCAGATAACGTAGAAAAAACCTTAATAGAAAAAGTTCCAGGTGTTCGTGATGTTACAGTTCATATAGGTCCTGCTGGCCATCCAGAATGCGAAGAATACTAATCGTTTGCGATTGGAATT
>JAEORY010000174.1 GCA_016840645.1 Candidatus Borrarchaeota archaeon
TAAACCTATGAATTCCCATATGGGCTTTACGTCTAACTCAGAAGTATCTATCCATGACCATGCTGTGATGTTATAATTATCGTCTAATTCACAAAGATAATTGTATGTTGTTAATGTTCTATCTGCTTCTGGATGTATATAAAGTAGCGGACCCCATGCGTGTGGATTTCTAGTTTTATCAGCATGATACATAAAGTAATTTAGATTGCGAATATTTGCTACTAATTTTCCATTAATGTTAATTATACTAACATTAGTACTAGTTGGTCCTTTTAGTTCTTCTATTGGTAATATCAAAGGTATTACCTTGCCCCCATATTTGAGGGCTTCTTGTCCCAGAATTAGCATTTATTTAAATCCTATTGTTCTACTTGTAGTTCTTCTATGTCTTTCCTAATTGCTGTGAAATCCCAGAAGAATTCTAATTCTTCGCCAGCTTTAGGTCTTGCTACTTTTATAGTAAAACAATTTTTAGAAATGTCAACTTTATCCACAAATAATATTTTGCTATGGCCATAGTTAGTTATTTGAATTGAACAATTTTCTTCGTGTATTAAATCTTTTATGTAGTATGGCAAATCAACTACGCATTTCCCTTTCGATGTTTTTCCTCTTCCCGTAAGTCTAATGCCGTGGTAAGGAGATTCTAATGAGCCGTATACTAATTCTCCAGTATCTTTAGACGGATGAGGAATACGGAAGCTTTTGCTTGTTGCGGCAAAATTGCCATTAACTTGTAGTTTATAAGATGGATTGGTGGTACCAATTCCGATATTAGAGCCACTTTGAAAAATAATGCTATTTGTTATGGTGTCTGTGTCTTGCCACGAAGTAATATAATTAGCTATACCAGAACCATCAATAGTTCCGCTTGCTCCTCCTGTATTATCTATCCATGCTATACCACTTGCTGTAGAAGATAAAATCTGACCACTAGAACCGGGATTTAAATCTTGATCTAAAATACCATTAGAAACATAAAAATCACCTTCTACATGCAATTTAGCTGAAGCTGATGTTCCTCCAATAATAATGTCATTAATATCTTGATATATTTCACTATTACCTATCGTTACTCCGTCAGTAAATATAGGTAAATAATTAGTTGTGCCACCACCTTCAATTCCACTACTAACAACTCCACTAGCTCCGAAATAATCTAAATTATCCCATGTGGTTGTTCCGTCTCCAATTTTGAATCTGTATGTATCTGTTTCAAATCCTATTTCGCCTTCATATAAAATCCCGCGTCCTAATGTACTAGGAGCAGATGACCAATCTGCAGCTGTATCTCTTCTAAGTTGTATAACAGTTTTAGCTGGCATTGCGGCTCCTCACCTCAAATATTTTAGTTAGAATAATACCTTAATTTCTAAATACACCTATGAGCTATATAAAAGAAAAAAGGCCACCAATTTTTTGGCAGCCTTTAATCTTGTTGGTAAAATTCTAAGTTATCTTAGAATGAGCCAAGTAATACTCTACGATTATCTAGAACAGCAAAGCCTTGCTCTGCCCATCCATAGAAACCAGCTCTTTTCTGACGATGTAGTGCTTCGTCTTCAAAGATCTGTACTTGCTCACGAACTGGCATGATAAAGCTATCTCGTTTGCTCTGGTCAAGACCAACAACAACTTCTACGTCGCCAGCTGGCAATGTTCCGCCAAGAACATTTTCGTAGTAGAGCTGGTATTCTTGGTCTTCGCCAAGTTCGTCTAGCGCATGAAGATTAACACCGAAGATTCTTGTTAAAACCTGTGAGTTATCGTCAGCAACATAGATTTCTCTACGAGTTACTTCGTCAACTTGATCAATTCCCCAGTTACGAATATCTTCGTGTGCTTCTGGAGAAACATATAGGTCTGTTAAGGCAGCGCGATTAACAGAGGTGCTATTACCACCACCGTTACGGCGCATAACAGTTTTCATAAGAGAAACTAATCTCTTTGTAAACTGACCAGCATCTGCATCGCTATCATAAACAACAATATTACGGTCAACACCGGCAGCAAGTACTGTGTGCCATCCGTCGTCGTTCATCTTCTTAACAAAACCACCTTCTAGAACTTCCATAGCACGACCAACGACATCCCAACGTGCATCACGAGCATACTTTAGTAAGTAGTCGATAGCATTTGCGACATCATAGGTTGGTACCATGACGTAATCGCCTTCTACATGTCTTTGTGGAACATATCCATGATTTGGAATTGTATAAGCAACGAAATCTTTTTCAGTACCTGGAGCTAGGAAATCTAAAGGAAATTCTGGAGCTGCGCCAGGAGCAAGCTGGATAGCTTCGAAAATACCATTCAAAATATCTCCGCTAAGAAGACCTTGACGTAGTGGTAATTCGAGAGCCTTAGCAAACTCATTAGTAGCTGCTAAAGCTTCTTCTCTTCTTGCAGAACCTGATCTCTTTAGTAGATCTGTAAGCTCTGAGGTTGGTTCAAATCTATTAGCCATTTTATTCTCCCTTTCAAAAGTTATGTAATGTTGATGTCTACTTTGGCATAACCCTCAGAGTCTTTTGCGCTTAACCAGCGACCGACCTGAGTGCTATTAGTACTTACATTTGTCAATAGTCCCTCAGCGCCATAATAAGCTGGTTCTCCAGCAGATGGTGAAACGCCAGAAACAATCATATCTGTAACTACAAAACCCTGACGAAGCAGTGTAACTTTGCTACCCTTTTGTACTTCGTCTTTATGGAAATTGATGTGCTGCCTTGTTAAGTCTAGATCAACAACATCACATAGTAGTAGTCCAGCTGGATTTGTTCCAGACTGATCAGCAGCATATTCTACAACAGCATTAGAATCGTCCATAGCTGATCCTGAACCTGCAGTTGAATGTACTACAATACCACCACGTTCGCCTGTTTCATTCATAAAGAATGAGATGTCTGTGTATGCTTCTACACGATCTGGTTTTAGAGCCATTTTATTCTCCCTTATCTAAAGTTTTGCCGAGTCGGTTGTAAACAAAATCAATCAAAGCTGCTCTTGTGCTGGCCATTTCGTCTTCTGATTCATCAGAACCTACTGTTAGCTCAGTGTCTTCTGCAACTTCTGCATTTTCGAGTGCTTCTGTTAGTTCTTCTTCTGAAGCCATTTTTTTCTTCATCATCATTGCTTCTTCTTCTTCTTTTTTCATCATATCCTTCTTTGGTTTCATAGCAGCAAGAAGGGACACCATGTTTTCAAAAGCTTCATCAGCTAATGACTCAAATTTATCAACTTCAGAAGCAGCAGCTTCATTTTCAAGACCAGCTTCAATTAATGAAGCCATTCTTTTCATCTTCTTTTCTTTTTTTATCATTTCTTCTTCTTTATCCTTGTAAGCAGCAAGAACTTCAGATGTAGCTTCTAGCTCTGCTTTCATCTTTTGCATTTCTTCGTCTTTCTTTTTCATATCTTCTGCATATTTCTTTGCAGCCTCATCTTTTTCGGCAGCAAGAGTTTCTACAGAAGCTTGGAGTTCTGCGAGAGCTTCGTCTTTTGTTTTTAGTGATGTTTCTAGCTCGGAGGCTTGAGCTTTAAACTCATCACGAGCAGCATAAGCTTCCTTTACTAATTCTGTGCAATCATTCATAGCTTCAACCTTATCGTTAGTGTTTAAATTTTTTGAACTCATTTTTGCCTCCTGTAAATTGGCTTGTATAGTGGATACACCTTCTGTTGTATTTTCTGAATTTTTTTTATCTTCCAAAAATTTGAAGTTTTCTTTTTGAAATATAACACTTTCTGGATTTGCCGGTTTGTCTACAAATCCTTTTCCGCTAAATGTAATATTTCTTAAAACTCTACCAATTTTATGATCTTCTATTTGTCCAACACCTCCATATGCTCTCAGATGTTTAGTCAAATATGAAGTATCTTCATTTCTAGGCAAAACTTTAAATTCGCCAGTAGCCGTATTTGTTAACCCATAATCAAACCCGTTAAAGAAACATTCCATACTAACATACTTTGTACCTTCTTCAATTTCAGCAATTAAAGATTCAGATCTTTCTTTTAACTCTGGATCTGTAAATCCTTTATATATTACTGAAGCTGTTAATACACGATATTTATCTGGCAAATTTTCAACAGGAGTATCTTTATCTATAATAACTCCATCAACTGTTATTGGCCAATTTGCAACAATATGTCCTACAATTTTTCCTTCTTGATGTTCAATATTAGTTGGTTTATGCAGTGGTGTTTCCTTAGCTGCCCATACTTCTTTTGGGTCAAAAATATCGTCGTTTTTATTCCAATCAGTACTAACTAAAATTGATTGAGTGTAATATAAATCTTTGTCTTCTACGGCAGCTAAAGCTTTGATTTGTTTTTTGTCTATGTTGGGTTTATGAGTATTCTCAATTTCGCAGGAATAGGTAAAACTTGCGTTTGCTTTAATTATTTCTTCTAGACCGTCTTGTTTTTCATGGTCGTATATTTTCATTGTTATTACCTTTCTTGTTGAATTGCTTTAACTTATTACACCATATTGTTATAGAAATAAGCCTTGGTGTATTTAAGTTCTTCTGTATTCATTTGTCTTGGCATTTCGGAAGATAATAATTTGATAAATTTTTCATATGCAGCAAATATTTTTTTGCATTCAATACTATTGATAGTATTGAGTTTAGATAAAACTATTTCTTCTTTTACATGAGTCTTGGGCTCTAGAGAAAAGAAAATTTTTGTTTTGGCATTTTCTGCTTCTGTATACTCTTCTGACGATAAACTTCGCATATTTTTCTTTTGATAAAAATCCAGAAAAAAAGGATTTACTATTTCCGAAATTTTCTCTTGAGCCTCTATAGCCCATAGCTGTAAAGAAGCGGAAGCTTGTGGTATACCTGGTTGTGGATCAAATTCTCTTTGCTTTCTTTTCTTAGTATCTACTGTTCCGGGCGGTCTTCCAGATTCGCCTTCGGGTTGTTTTTCATTAGTATTTGAGATTGGAGTATTATCTACTTCTTGTTCTGGACATTGTGGGGGACATGCTTTGGCTTCAATAGTAGTTTGCTCATCTTCTGGTCTCGGACTAAGATTCAATCCTACTTGACTAGTTGTAGCTAGACCTAACTGCAAAGCAATCTTTTTAAGACTATTGCTAAATTCAGGATCATAATAAGGACCGCTCTTCTTAACCATTCTATCGCTTTCTCTTGCTTTGTTTTCTTGATTAAGTCTTGATTTTTCAAGTTCTGGATATATTCCAAAGTTTGTCTGTAATAATTCATCGCTAATTACGTTTCTATCCGCTAGCTGAATTAATAAAGCTTTTTCTGCTTCTTCATTGCTAAGGTCCATCCTTTCAAATTCTATAACAGCCGGACGACTAAAGCCCATTGATTTTTGTACCATTTTGATTTCATTATTCCAAAATTCTAAAAGCACTCTTCGTCCATACTGAAGTCTTTGAGTTAATGTCTTTAGACTTATAAAATTATTTGTAGTACCAGCAGCTCCAAAAGTACCGGTTAGAGTTGGTGGAATACCAAGACCAGCATAGACCATATTCAAGTGAGGAACATACTTTTCTTGACCAAGAAATTGATAAACATTTGATTTGCTTTCGATCAATTCAATATCTGGTCCCCAAACTAAATCCATCGTTCCTCCACCAACATTGTTTTGTAGTATACTACTCAACTTACTGGCTGCTGCTGTTGTTGGAGCAATTTTGTGTTCTAAACTACCCAGCTTAAAAATTCTGATATTGCTAATAGCTCCGTCAAGAGCAGCAAGGTCAGCAAGCTTTAGTTTTTCAATTGTGTTAATATCGTCCATAACACTATAAATAATCGGATATGCCCAAGCCTGCCAATCGTCTTTCTTATAATGAAAAACCATAGTTTTATTCGGATCTAGCAAATATGGTTTTTTAGTATCAGCAGCTTCTATTATGGCCGCTGGTAATTGCTCAACTATTGCTCTTTCAGCATCGTTCTTTGGGCTTTTGATAATTTTTCTTAGATAAGCTGGTAATATTATCGAATAAGCTTTTTTGTTTAAGAAATTACACAATGGCCCACCCACTACATCAACAAAAACAGGATCAACAAATGTGTATTTCCAAGGAATTTCCCTTTTTTGAACATCCGGAGAGATATCGCTATAATTTATGATTTGATCCGGAGAAGCTATACTTTTGTACATCTCCTTTTCTGCTTTTACGCTAATCTTTGCTGTTTGTCTATTAATAACGACATTACCTAATCTGTAAAGACTATTTAGGAATCTTTCGCTTCTATCTGATCCGTTGACTTTAGCAAACCAATTTTTATAGAATCTTTCAATTCTTTTATTAGGGTGAGAAATCCTAACACCTTGACTCGCAAAATCTCCCATAAGATCAATAACATTTTTTACCAAACCTACTCTATGATAAATAAGGTTAGAATTCTGAATAATCCCTTTTATCTTTTTAGGAACAGCTTCGTCTGGCCTAAATGCTTCATAATCCGATCTTGTTAATCCTGGTCTACCGCTAGTGGGTCCAGTAGATAAGTTTGACCAATCAACAGGTCCGTATCTTCCTGCTGTAGATCTTTCTATACCAGTGAATTCTTCTAGGCTTTTAGAAGCTTCATCTAAAGCTGTTCTTTTGTCTTGGATATCATTATCGTTCCATGTGACATAAGCATTTTCAAGTAAGATACTAGCGTCTGGTATATTTTGATTTTTCATAATACTATTGCAATCCTATTGTAAAACAATTGTGTTTGATACAAAAATAATACACCGCTATTATCTATAAATACCAGTATACAAATCTTCATTAGCGGCAGAAGTAAACCAACTAGGTCCTTTATACATTTCTCCGCCTTTTTTACCCATTGTTCTCAGGTTTCCTCCGATAATATCAAAACTAGCATGTACTAGTTCTCTATTCATTTGTCTTGCTATCATATTAGCAATAACTAAAGCGCTATATCGGTCTTTTCTGAGTTTTCCTTTCTTTCCATTGGGAAGCTTAATGTCTGGGGTGTCCCATTTATCTCTACCTCCAACACCGCTACTAGTTTGTGTCATCACAATAGTTGTTAATTCATCCTTTAAGTCTTCTATTTCTAAAATACATTCACTTTCATTATCATAAACTTTTTCTATTGAACTGTCAAGTATATCTTTATTATCTCTATCTAATGCTAATCCTAAACTTAGATTATCAAATCTTGGAAATAATAATATTCTATCTTCTAGGTCTTTTCTCAAACCATGATTAGCTGCTGCTGTCCAATCCGCTTTAGCAAATTGAACTAATTCTAGAATATGCAAACCTTGTTGATCATCAGTTTCTTTTGGTTTGTCATAATCAATAACTGGCCAAATTAAATTTTCCCCTTCTTCTACTTTGGAAGGATCGTGCAGTGCTTCTTCAATTGCGACACCTCCTCCCTGAGCATCCATTCCTATCCTTTCACAAGGAAATACTTTCATGAGATTACGAATTTTTCTGGCACAGAAACCATAAAAATCATGTTCTCCAACAAGTCCTGTTTTTTGTCTGTCTTTAAAATTGCTTCTGTTTGTAGTCCAACAATAAACTATTCTGGTATGATCTCCATGAAGCTCTAAAACAACAATGCTAAAATTATCTTTTTCTGAAGCGGGGTCGATGCCGTATACATATTTGTATTGAGGATTACCCTTAGTTGTAACATCAAATAAAATTTCTTTATCATTAATAACAATGGGTTTGTCTTCTTTGCAAACACAACTCTCAATAAGACTACGCTTAAAGAAACCGTCGCTGTCTTCTGTGAAACAAGCGGCGTA
>JAEORY010000175.1 GCA_016840645.1 Candidatus Borrarchaeota archaeon
ACGCTACTAAGAAATTTCTCATCAACTGAACACTCTGAGCCCAGCCATACATAGATTTTTCCAATTTCACCAGTATCAACAGGATAACAATCTCCGTTCGTAAAAGTCCCGTCAAAATCTGATAATTCTATTAAATCGCCTTTTTCTGCGCGAAATACTTTGATTTCACTCACGTATTTGTCCTCCTCATATTAAGGCGATCAACCAAACTTTACAGTTATAGCCTGTTCCAGATGTTTGGATTGACCGTGTATATTCGTTATAAGAAATTCCGACACACTCTTTAATAAATGCTATGACAAGCTTTGGATCGTCTGTGTGAACTACCCCACCCTGACGGATGGGGCTTCCTGCGAGTCCTCCGAACCATATCCGAATTTCGGACTGGGTACTCTCGTTTTACCTTTGGCTGTGTATCGCAGATTATCAAGAAATTCTTGATAGCCCGTCCACTTGGCATTTTGTGATAGGTAACGTTTCATGAGCACCACACAACTATTTTTATCCCTAGTTATCACGTTACCACAATCACAATTCATAATTCGCTTCCAAATCGGCATATCATGGAGTTTTCCACAGACATAACACTCTTTGGAGGTATTTCGTTCGTCAAATTCTATTGTTCTTTTACCTACTCTCTTAGCTTTATAGGTTAGAAAATGTACGAACCTTCCCAATGATCCAGTATTTTGGGTAGCTCTATTCAGACCTTTTCTCATGTTCTGTGGTATTTTAGTTGATTGTGCCATACTTTTAACTTTAAGATCGCCCACAATGATGGTGTGTGCTTTGGTATTTTCCACTAACTTCTTGCTGAGTTTATGCTGGAAATCCTTTGTTTGATCTGCGCATTTCTTCTGATAGGTTTTCACAATTCTATCAAAATGTTTCCATCTATTACTGCATTTTATGCACGTATCTCGTCTTGCTTGCAGTTTTATGATTCTCGGATGCCAATACTTATCTGGTCGCTTATTTTTCACCACTAAGAACTTCCCAGCAGTATTTACAGCGCTTACTATGTTAGTGATACCGAGGTCTATCGCTTGATACCGACCGTTATCAATATAGGGGGGGTCTTCAACCTCATAGGTTATCGAGACAAAATACCTCTCATCTTTGTTGAAAATTGAGACTTGTTTGATGCATGTATCTTCAATGAACGAGAACTTTTCTGGAACTATAAACTCCAAAGGAATATCATTATAAAAATGAGATACGGACACTTTCCTGTTTTCAACTTTGAACCCCGATTGATTGTAAACCATTGTGGTAAAGTAATGTTTACCCTTGAACTTGGGCAGTTGTGCGTCTTTATACCCATTTTTCCGAAGAGCAAAGAATGATTTATAATCAGCGTTAAGCGTTCTTAGAACGTATTGCAATACTTTAGAATAAACCCATTTATACTCTGGGTATTGTTCCTTGATTGTTGGTAGATCGTTTTGTTGCTTGCGATAGGTCACTCCCTTGACACCATTTTTATAAGCATTTCTTCTTTCAGCAAGCGCGAAATTATAGATAAGTCTACATTTCTCTGAGAGTACCCTAAGTACCTCTTCTTGTTCTAGTGTGGGAACAATCCTAATCTGTTGTGTTAGTTGCATTATCGATCCCCTGATGTTCAACATATTTCTTCAATAGTTCAAAAGTTACCTGTCCTGTGGTAGCTAAAAAATATGATCTTGACCAGAATGCTCCTTTCCAGAGTTTTTCTTTAACTGCTGGAAAATTACGTTGTATTTCTCGGGATGTGATAGTTTTTAAGGTGTTCATATATTTTGGAATGTCTAAAGTGGGTTTACTTTTGAAAATCATGTGAAAATGATCTTTATCACATTCTATATTGAGCACGCCCACCTCAAACGTTTCGCTTATTTCATATACCTTTTGTTTGAGCAAGTCTACAATCTCTTTGCTATCTAATGCATTTCGTCTATATTTGACGCACTGAACAAGATGATATTGTAGCGCATATACCGAATGTGATGACTTATCTAGCTTATTCCGCATAGTTACAAATATTTTCTTATAACTATAAAAGGATTTTGGCTCTCATCCCCCCCCACCTTTCGGAAGGGGACTTCCCGCCAATTCAGTTAAAAGTAGCAAAAACCAATATTCAAACTCACTGACGTTCCACAAAATAGACGCCCAATATTATTAGGATAGCACCTACGACTGTAAAATATGTAATGATTTCTCCAATGATGAAAAAAGCAAGGATCGGCACAAAGATTGGCAAGAGAAGGAAAAAAACACTAACGCGGGAAGCCTCTTCAGTTCTTTTCAAGCATGTAAAAAACAATAAGGTGGCAATTGAGTTTGCAATGCCTAGATAAAGAATGCAAGACCAAGAAATCATTGATGCCGCTAAAACCAAGCCTACGTCTTCTATTGAAAAACTCAGCACAGCAAGCATAGGTGCACCAATAGCAAAACTTAAACCTGTTACGAGAGCTGGTTCGAATCTATCAGTTACCGTTTTACCAATTACACTGAAAACGGCCCAGCATATAGCAGAAGCTATGATTAAGAAATTTCCTAGAAGTCTAGCCGATGTCAGAGCACCGAAAAACAAATCGCCCTGTGTTAAAATCAGGATCACTCCCAAGAATGCGGTACAGAAGCCAACGGATTTAAAAAAAGTAGATTTCTCATTCAAAAAGAGAATAGATAAGATTGCAATAAATACGGCATCGAGATTTATTAATACCCCTCCATCTGTTGCAGTTGTGAGAGTAAGAGCACTAAAAGTTAACACATAACATAAGAATACCCCCACAAAGCCTAAGATAAGAAATATACCCCAATCTCTTTTCTCAAAAGTTTTTATAGCAGAAAATTGCCTTGTCGCGCCAATAAATACCATCATTAGACACGTAGCTATCGTAAACCTCAAGGTAGCAAAGATAATTGGTGGCAGTTCATTAAGCCCAATTTTGATAACAACCCAGCCTAGAGAATAGATCCAAACAGCAGCCATCATCATCGTGAAAGTCAGCCTGTCTATCCCTGAAACGTGTGAAATCGCAGTCAACCCCTAAAGCATTCCTTGAATACTTGCTTTGCTCAAATATCAGGTTTAAAAACCTCAAAGATTGCAGTTATTAATGTTTTGAATTAAACCCTAAATTCTCGACTCAATTATGTATTAACTAAAAACTTTAATAGAGGACTGTTGCAGTTTATCAAAGGGGATTAGTCTTGAAGGTTAGCGTACCGTATGGACATGAACAACTCTTGCTTGACCTACCAGATACTGCAAATGTTGATGTTTTAGAAACTGAAGGAACACGACAGCCTCTCTCCGAGCAAGAGGTTGATACTATATTGAGTAGGCCTATAGGCCAACAAAAATTAGAAGAATTGGGCGATAAGGGCGATCAAATCGTAATTATAGCCTGTGACAAGGCACGACCTACTCCAAACGAACTTCTTATAGATTTTATCATATCACGATTATCTCAGGTCCCTATTCCTGATAAGAATATAAGTATTGTCTTCGCTCTGGGAACTCACCCGCAGATGAATGAAAAGGAAATGCTTGCATTAATTGGAAAGTATTATGATCGGTTTCAAATTTATCAACATGAAGTCGATACAAATACAACTATCTTAGGAAAAACGAAACGAGGTACTGAGGTAAATATAAACAACAGGGTCTTAGAAGCAGATATAAAAATTGGTTTGGCCGATGTAGCGCCGCATCCCTGGGCAGGATATGGAGGAGGAGCAAAAGTGATCTTGCCAGGTGTCTCAAATAGGCATTCCATCAATCATAATCATCAGATGATGACTCTTCCTAATGTGAAGTTTTTAGGCGTTACGAAGGGAAATCCAATTCGCGAAGACATGAACGAGGCTGCACAAATAGCAGGCTTGGATTATATCGTCAACGCTATCCTTGGAAAAAATCTGGAAACCCTAGGCTTAGTCGCAGGTGATCCGATCAAGGCTTTTGATGCAGGAGTAGAAATCGCCAAAACTGTTTATGAAAGACCTATTCAAGAAGAATACGATGTTGTAATTGCGACTTCATTCCCAATGGATCTTAATTTTTATCAGGGTTCAAAAGGTTTCGATAATGCAAGAGTAGCTGTCAGACCAGGAGGAAAAATTATCCTGTTTACACCAAGCTATGAGGGCGTTGGAAGAGAAGATTTTGCCTACTATTCGACACTCGGTAAAGCGGAACTAAAAGAAATTTTACTTAGCGGAACTGCTCGTGATCTTATCGAAGTTTTAGTTGCTTATGATGACATAAACCGCACAAGAGAAAAGGCGGATATTCATATTGTTTCGAAAGGTCTGAAAAGAGAAACAGTTGAATCATGGCGTATGGCGTATCATGATTCACCAAAAGAGGCAATTCGAAAAGTCATTGAGCCAGGTGATTCCGTGTTAGTTCTGCCTGAAGGTGCATTTACACTACCAGTTTTAAAAGAATAATGCTTTACATTCATTTAGAAAAATAAAGCCGTACAAGGGCATAGGACCAAAATAAATCAATTTATTTTTGTTTTCATTAATTTAAATAAGCAAGAACCCCATCAATTGCTAAATATTAAATACTATGAGGTTGCAATAACGTAAACTCCATAAAACAATCAGATGGGGTTTAATGAGTGAGCTACCTCGCGCTAAAGCTTTGAGGCTTCCTGCTTCTACGACAGACTCGATCCCCTTGCGGGTTACGGAGGTCTTATCTCCACAGGCGTAAATTCCCTACGCCCCGTAGGTACTCATAGGCTCAACCATCAACAAACTATATAAACTCAACGCAATTTTTAGGACGCTGAAGCTATGGTGCTTTCTTGCTTAGTTATCTGTAAACTTAAATCTATTAAATCAATTATCCGTAAAAAAAAGATGACTTTTATTATAGTCTGTACGATAATTTATATGCTTGCAGTGGTGACTTTCGCTATGACACTATTTAACCAACGTTCACGTACGTTAGAAGAAATGATTGAGCAGGCACCACCAACACCGTATACTCTAACGGACTGGGAAACTGAGATTATTTTGTCAGGCACTCCTTCTGGGCCTGAACCAAAATTTATGAAGGGGGAAGAAGGGTTGAATTTAGCATACCGAGAATTCGTTCCAGAAGGATGGAATGGTAAAGGTCCTATAGTAATATACATTCCAGGATCAACTTCTCATTCAGGACGCTATGCCTTAGTGGGATACGGTTTGGCTAAACGAGGAGTTTTTACTCGAATCATTGACACGAGGGGGCACGGTCTTTCTGTCTGCAAGTCAGCAACGGACTGTAGTGACCCAGCATTTACTCCTAGAATTCCTGTTGACGATTCTAACTATTATCCTGGTAGAATTGGAGATTGCTTTGACGCGGATCAGATTTCGCGTGATCTTAACACTCATCTTGAGGACCTCAAGATGAGATGGCCAAAAGCTACGTTTCACCTAGCAGGACATAGTTCTGGAGGCGGATGTATTTCACATTTTGTCGAATATGTTAATAAGACTCTAGAAAAGGACTTAGCAGAAGTGGTCGATTCAATTGCTCTTGTTGCTCCTTACAATCATTATCAAGCCCCAAATCATATTCGAGAGACTAATGACAACTACGCACTTGTTCACGATTATGCCATCCAAAAGGCAATATCTGGCGACACTCACGTATACTGTGTTGGCTTCAATCACAAGTTCGCCAATGAAACAATCAACGCCGCTATGCAAGACCCACTTAGGGTGAACCAATGGACGTGGACTATGGTCAATGGTATGGCAGCTACTAGCGCCACAATGTTCTGGATGTATTATAATGTCCCCGTAATGCTTATCATCGGCGATAAGGACGCATTATTTGATATTGATGAAACACGTAATCAATGGGAGCAAGCTCCCGAAGCCAGAGCATTTGTTGTATTAGAAAATCACAGTCACATCGGAATGGCGTGGAGTGACGAGTCAGTTGCAGTACTTGCGCAATTTTTTGAGAATCCTGACTCGGTTCAAAGCACCTAATATTTCTAATTAATTAAAGAAATGTATTCCCTAGGCTTTCCTCGTCCTAGTGAAATCGTCCGATTAGATTTAAATTAATGAAATTTATAAGACCTGTATTAATGGTGGTGAAAATGGTAGTGAAAATAACAACCGATATTGTCTATGGTTTGATCCTAGGTGTCATTACATGGATAATTGGTTTCATAATTGTTGGTTACGCTGTTATAAATGCTCCTGAATTGTATCTAACTACTGTATTAATAACAGGAGTCATTAATACAATACTTGTGGTTCTTATCGTCCGTGCAGCCGTCTACCGGACACCCTTGTCGGTATGGGCTGTGGATTCTTTCCTGATAGGGTTAATAATTATGATACTCAATTTTCTGCTAGACTTTGCCATTCTAGGGGTAATGCTTCAACAGGATTTCGTTAACTATCTTTTAACCTCAACTGTGCTCATAGTTTACCCACTCGCCATCCTCTGGTCACTTATTGGCGGATGGCTTGGTTCTTTGAAGTTATGAAAGTTCTCTAAGAACCTACACTTTTCTTTTTTGAATCTTTTCTCGATTATCTTTTGCTCGTCTTCTTCTTGAGATTTTTGTGTCCATAATGAAACGAAGGACTTTATAGGTTTCTAGAGTGCGTTCTAAGATGAAAACAGTGAGAAAAGCCTTATATAGAAGTGTTGAGATTTTTTAAATAGTACAAAGAATAAACAGGAAGGTAAAATAAAATGCAGAACTGGATACTGTATCTAGGACCAGTCATTATATGGTTCGTAATCGCAATTGTGATCGCAGTCTGGGTGTACAAAGATGCCGAAAGCAGGGGCGAGAGCGGAGTACTATGGTTAATTGTTGTATTGATTGCAGGAATAATCGGTTTGATAATCTGGTTGATTGTTAGAAGAGGCAAACCGGTAGTATCTTGAACTTCCTCCTTTTTTCTAATTTTTTTTACACTTAAATTAAAGTTTTTCATCTATTAACGAAATCATGTCTTTAATGCTGTACAATAGAGCATTTGGATTAGATTCTTTGCTAATGTGTGATACAATCATCATACTTGCTTTTCTGTTAGACCTTGCAGTTCTGGGAGTCATGCCTCAGCAAGATTTCATTAACTATCTTATAAACTCAACTGTGCTCATAGCTTACTCACTCGCGATTCTCTGGTCACGTATAGGCGGATGGCTTGGTTTGTTAAAGCTATAAAAAGAAGCAAAGTTTTCGGTTGATATTCTTCACTTTTTTTCAAACTCACTTTAAAAATCTTTTGGTAATTAGTACGATTATCAGAACCGTAAACAAGGCTTGATCAGAAAGGTAAACAAACCTTATATAGCAGTATTGAAATTTTTTACTTAGTACAAACAACAAACAGGAAGGTAAAATAAAATGCAATATGGGTTAATACCGTATATATTTTTCATTGTGTGGATAATAATAGCAATTTTGGTCGCAGTCTGGGTGTACAAAGATGCCGAAGCAAAGGGTGAAAGCGGAGTACTTTGGTTAATCATAGTATTGATTACAGGGATAATTGGGTTGATAATCTGGCTAATTATCAGAAGAAATAAATAAGTGGTATTATAAGGCGTCCTCTTTTCTTTGCTTTTTTCAGTTTTTCGTTTATTTTTTTTGATTGCGAACATATTCAAACTACTTTGATCTTAAAGCATGAGAAGACATTATTGTTTTTTTTTGAAATCTGATTTAGTATAACCTTAGCAGAGGATCAGTTAC
>JAEORY010000176.1 GCA_016840645.1 Candidatus Borrarchaeota archaeon
GTTTAAGGAGAAAATGGAAGCGAGCATTATTTATATGCTTTTTTTCACTTTTTGTTCAATTTTTACATTCTATTTTCTAAAATACTTCATTTTTAAGAATGTACTTCATAAGTCTCATTTTACTTCATTAAGTATAGGTACCAAATTCTTTATTCATCCATTTGTTATTGCTTTCGTCCTTTTTGCTCTTATCAGTGTTCTCAGTGTACGTATCTTTTCAGAATACGAATATCATTCAACTGGTTCAAATAGAATCGTTTTCCAGCGAAAACTTCCATTGCCGGGTTTTATGTGTAAAGTTGTATGGTTTTTTAGTTTATCTACATTCTTTATGTATCAGGACAGATATTTGGTAATTCAAGCGTTAGAAATCAAAAGTCTGTCAAGGGAAGTTATGAACTATTCACAGCGTCCTTTAATATTCCAAGATGTTTCAAAACGCACGAATTTTCAAAAATATGAACATGAAGATATCTCAGCATACCTAAAGAAATGCAAACAAGGTACGCATGAGATTTCTATACAAGAAGGAGGAACTATCAAGATACGACGATATGTCTTTGGATCAAGTCGAAGGGTAAACAAAGCAATAGAAGCAGCCCAATCAGCTCTTAATCGCATGAAAGGGAGTCTTGAATCGCTTTCGTTTGAGGTTGAAAGTGAAATAGTATCTGAAAAAGAATTATCAGCTTTTACAGTACTACCTAAATTCTCAAGATATGGACAAGATAGATCTGTGCTTTATGTTCAGGAAATCTCCCCAATAATGCCATCTTTCGATGTTCGTTGTGTTTCGATTATTACTGTTGAAGGTCAACCTGAGCAAAAATTACACAGGGAAATAACACAACATGACCAATTTATAAGGCATTGTCTTAGTCTACAGGCAGAAATAAAATTCGTAACAAATTTCAAGAGTTTTAATATTAGTGAAAAAGAATTAGAACAATTAATAGCGGATACTAACGACACTGCTTTAATTAATGAGCCCGTTAATTTTTTTAAAAGCCAGAAAAAGCAGGTATCCTTAGAATATCTAAATGAAATGCAACCTGGGTTTACTAAAGTATCGACTTATGTCTTAGTTTCTGCAAAAGATGAAGAAACATGTAAGCGTGTGACTTTGGACATTGAAAATTCACTAAATACTATTTATTCAGGAGTACATTACGGTATTAAAACGTTTATTTTAGAAGGTAGAAAACTTAAACGTGCATATAAACGTGCTGGAATGAAATTATCGATAGAAAATGAAACAAAGATGAATATATTTCACCTATCGCCGTTTACACATCTACCAGAGAAACCAGTACGTGGAATAGATAGCAATTATATTCCAGAATTTGAGATACCCCTTGAAGTGACTGACATAGTTGAAGGAATAGAAATTGGGCATGTTATTTCTAGGGATAAGATTTTACAGCCTTTGAAAGCTAAAATTGAAGATTTTAGACGCAATACAACAGTTATTGGGTTGATCGGAAGTGGAAAAACGTGTCTTACGAAAAATATTATTCTAGAGCTCTCAAGTGAATTCCCACTGATTGACTGGATTATTTTTGATTACAAATCTGAATACACACAATTGCTTCCTCTATTTCCACATGAGATACTTAATGATATCCTTATATTTGCTCCAGGTTCAGAATATGCTCCATTGCAGATAAATATTTTCGATCCTTGCGGATTTTCGCCTGAAGAACATGCAGACAGAGTATTTTCCCTCATACGTGAAGTTTATTCTACTATGTTTCAACAGGATATTGATCTTTCAGTACAAATGGAGCGCGTGCTTAAAGACGTTCTTGATGGATATATTGCGGATCCAATAGCACGCCTCAACGGATTTAAAGGCTTTCTGAAAGCGCTTGATTACTATGCGATACAATACAAGAACAAGTTTTCATATTTGGAGAAGACAGTTACTGCATTGCATAATCGTCTAAACAAGTTTATTCGAGGTGTACTAAAAGAAATCTTTGATGTAAGTAGATCGAACATATCTTTTGATGAACTCATTCAAAAGAAGGTTATTATTGATTTAGGTTTTCTTCAGTCTCAACGCGTTCCAAAGGATGACATTAGGTTTTTAATGAATATTTTAGTGCGCTTATATGGGGCTTATTCCATTAAGCGAGGGCTTCAGCATCAGTTACGCAACTTAATTGTGGTAGAGGAATGTCAGTTTCTTGTTCCTGAGTTATATAGAAAACAGACGAGCATTGATGCAACACCAACTGAAGATCTTAGCATATTATTACGAGCATATGGAGTTGGTTTCGTTTTCGTAGGGACACGTCCTCTTTTCGCTGAGAACAGTCTAGCCAATAGTTACACTATCATTTCATTTCAATTGACAAAAGATGCAGAATTACTTCAAAAATACATGAATTTAGACGAGAGACAAGTTAACTATCTGAAGCGTATAAGACCACAGGAATGTCTGATTTTTTCACCTACATTGAAGCATCCAACACGTATACGTACAAACGACTTTAAGAGTAGCAATGTCGATGAGGAAGTAATCCGCTCACATAACCTATTGAATTATCCAAATTTGTACGAGAATATGACTTCTTGCACAAAAGAAAATGTAGGAAATCTAGCAAATGCGGAAAAAACCATTTTTTGCACGGAATGCACGGCAGAGGAATCTATGGAGTATTGGGACGATCTTAGCATAAAATCATACATGAAGAGTGATAGAGCAACACATAAAACTGCCATGGATGACGGAGGGAACGTTTAATGGTAGTAGAAACATTGGTAAAAAAAGTCTCTAGCGGGTGCAGATGGGAATTAATTCAAAGCTTCTGCTTTGATGAAGACACATTCTTGTGTTTGATTCGAGGCTGTGGCGATAAATACTTTCTTTTTATTTCTGAAGAAACAAAAATTAATGATTTTTTTGAATTTGAGGAACTAAAAACTGCCCAGGAACACTTTTCTAGTTTGTTTACCGAATTATCTAAAGAAAAACAAGTAGAGAGGGTCATCCTTTCTGGATAATCTAGAAGCAATTTTTTAGAATTTAAATTAATTAACCAGTGTTTGAAGATTAACTAAATCTATCCCTAGAAAGAATTCATATAATTCTTTTAATGAGAGTTTAATACCTTTCGAACAATCTCTTAATAATATGGCCTTTACCTTGTCTGTTATTGCTCGTCTACCTTTTATTTTTAGAAAATACCCAGAGAGTTCTTTAGGAAGTTCAAATTGATCGATTTCTGCTTTAGGCGAGTGTACTTTTGCTAATAGTATTTCAACACAGGCCTTATTTTTCTTTAAACCTCTACAGAGGATAGTAGTACACATAGATTCTTGGATTTGTGCAAGTGTTGTTAAGGTGAGTGGTAGTATTGTCTTGCTTTTATACAAGGAGATCAAACGTAGTGGTGAATTGAGCACTTGAATATAGTCTTTGTGTTTTCGCGAGATTCGAATTGATGTACCGCTCGTGATCCCTAAGGGTGCAATCCAATGTTTTTCTAAATCTTTTTCTTTTACAAGTGAGATGGAAAAGCCTCTCATATTCAAACTGCCAGCTAAGCGTTCTATGAAATTTCTATGATTGGGTGGTAAAACTAATGTCAGAACTAAATAGAATCTTGCATTATTTTGGTTCATTTCAATAGAAAAGGCAGTATCTTTCTCTATTGAAACACAAGCGAGAAAAGTTTCAAAAAAGCGTGTAATATTTAGATCCTCAAAAGGCATTCGAATGAAGAACATAGATTTACGTAATTGAGGGAACGTGAGTTCGATTTCATTAAGTTCTCTTTTTTGAAATAAATCCAAAGGCCTGGTTGCAAGTTTTTTAAAATGTGTAAATTTATTCGATTTTTGAACTCTATTTAAGCTTTGTAGTTCTAAAGGCATCCTCTGAGGGAGATTTTTCAATTGAAATTCCAAATCCGGTGTAGTTTCTTTAAGTTGTACAAGTAACTCTTCAAGACGATGAGGCTCAGCATTCGAATTAGTTATTAATTCTTTAGCAAAGGTAATAGCCGAAGACGTTGATATTTCATTGTCTATGCAGAGAAGTAGAACATCAGTAACATATGTGGAGTCTATAGTGTGTTTTTGGCGAGCAATGACGATTCGTTCTTCATTTTTTTCGAGAGTATCCATTTCAGTTCCTGAAATGCCAACATAAAATTGTGCGAGATATTCAGGATCTTCTAGGGCTCTTATACTATTTACATTTCGCTCATACACGCTTTTAAAAGCGACATATGGTCCCAATGCAAGATCAAATTTGAGTAAAACTACAGCTGTGATGCCACATTCTCTTAAGAATTGATAGGTCTCTAAATCGATATTCTCTTCCCTAATTATGGCTCTCACAATTTCCGCCTCATCGAGATAAGATCTTCGTCAATTTTCGGCTAATAAACCAATTACTCTTGCTCCTCACGGAACAAGCCCCTTTACTTGTTAGGGGTGATTGACTAATGCGGATGAGGACTCTGATCGTTCCCAGAATTCTATTAATTCACGAATGACTCTGACTTTTATATCATCTGTTAACTGAAAGATTTTTATTCGTCCAAATATTTTTTTGTCTACAATTCCGATGGATTTAAAGTAATTAAGATGTTGAGTAACAGTGGCATGGTTAAGTTGCGCTTTTCGTACGATCTCAGAGATGTTTAATTCATCGTAAAGGGTTAAAATCTTTAGAATTTTTATTTTTCCTTTTGAAGAAAACACTTCTTCTATAGGTGGAAATGGTTCTTGTTGAGTAAGAATATTTGACAAATCAAGCGTCATTTCTTATATACTCCCTTATTTTTAACACTCTTTTAGATTATTTTGAAGTTCTTTTTCGAGCAGGAACAACGGTGCATCTGGCAGTCCAATTAGAGTAGTTTTGCCACGAATACCTTTGCCAGAGATCTTAGTTGTGATAATGCCCAATTGTTCAAGTTCTTTAATGTATTCCCATAGTTGGGTATGTTTTCGTGGAGTTGCATTATATTCTTCGCAGATAACATTGTAGTTAATTTCAACATCCCCTGTGGTCGTATAGGCGGCTTCGTGTTTTTTCAATTGGCGGATAATAGCCAATAATACTAATTGCTGATGTGGTGACAATTCATGGAAGAAATCTTTTCTAAAATTAGGGTGGACATCAGCTTTAGCCAGTCGAGCATGCTCCGGAAGAATAGAGGGAACTCTATCACGGTCAGCATATTTTCCAGCACGCCATAAAAGTTCCAGTGCAAAACGAGCATCACCTCGTTCACTGGCAATATCGGCAATGAGATTGAGAACCTCAGAATTAACTGCGTAGTCAAACAATGCTTCAGTTGCCCGCTCTTGTAAAATATCCACAAGTTGAGAAGCAGAATAAGGCGCTAGATAGATATGATTATTTTGAAGTGAACTCAGTGTACTTGCATCTAGCTTCTTCAGATACGCCCTGTCCCTTACAATGAGAATCAGGGATACACGTTGAACGCCATTCAATTGCTCATCGGTCCATCTTGTTAGATCATAGAGAAGAGACTTATCATTTCTACCTAAAATAAAATCAAGTTCATCGAGTACTAGAACTAAATGAGCATTTTGTGACTCCAATAAGCAATCAAGCATGTAAAGTAATTCTTCTGGTGAATAACCTCTATGGGGCACTGTAGGATTAAAATGATATACAACTTGCCTAAGTATTAAGAAGCGTGATTTTTTACGTCGACAATTAACATGGACATAATGTAAATTCTTGTTGTGTGTTGTTTCATACTCTTCCAAGATTTTTCCAAAACATTTAGAAAGCGCCGTTTTTCCAGCACCGATACTTCCACTAATAGTAACTCGTTGACTCATTTCACCAGGATTCTTCATCAAACCTAAAAATAGGCGAATCAACCCTCGGAGTTCAGAAGTTCTATGAGGTAAAGAAGATGGCATATATGATTCGTTTAATTTAGATTCGTCCCTAAATACTGTAGGACTTCTCAATTCCTCTTCGAAGATATCGGTCAGTAACATTTTTTCTTTCCTTCTAAGTAATGTTTCTTATTCTTGACAATAGACTTCTATAAGATCTTAGTCGTCGAATTCTTATTTGAGTTTTTTTAAACGATTACTCCTGTTCTTAAGGCTAATAAAGTTCCTTATCCACGTGTTTGTTCAGATAGTTAGAGTATAACATATTTTAAATACGCAACAACGTCAACTCTATATTGACGGTCTATTCCACTCTACTATCACATTAAACGTATAGTTACACCTCTTTATTTTAATGACTCTATATAAGGACAACACAATTGTCAAATAACAGACGCTTTTACTTTTCGATAATATACAAGTGATTTTTATGTATCTTATACTGCAATAGCTTAGATTTAAACTAACAGTGAGAGTGACGTGGGAGTGATGTGTAAGTGGACTACCTCACGCTGAAGTAGTGAGGCTTCCTGCTTCGACGACCGAACTTGCTGTGACATAGAGAATAGCGTTTAAGTATTCCAACGATATCACAGTAGAGGATTCAGTCTCCACAGGCTTAACATCCCTACGTCCCGTAGGTACCTGTATTAAACCTTCGTTTTTTAAATTATAGCCTGAATTAAAGTTTCGATCCATCACTAACCCACATGCTAGACAGACATAAACTCATTCATCTAGCCCTATTTCTCGGATATTCCTGCAACATAAACAGGTTTTGGTGGAAGGAAACCACCTTTCAACTTTATTCGGAGTATGCACCTTTGTTCAAGTGTGCGTATGATCCCTCCAAATGCGGTTGATAACATGGTTTGATTTGTGTTGCTACCAAGAGTCTTAGTGTTGTAACTATCCCTGTCTGTCTTCCTCTCAAAGTCATCACAGTATTAGAGGCACACCACTATTAAAGTATAGGCAGACCCCCTGATGAAAGTGAACACACACAATCACTATTCATCACTAAACTAAGCTGTGGTGGTTTCTTGCTTAGTTGTCTATAAAACAATCCTCTTTATGCGATTTTGTTGATTTTATCAAGAATTTTAATTTAAGTTTCTTTAAGATCACGAGAGGCAGACTATAAGACTATTAGAAAAGTATTTTGTATGTAAAAACATGTCACCTATTTTAAGAACAGCATACATTTTGTCGGTTATGTAAGGTTAGTATTCTTACTTTTCTCGTAACTACAATTGAGTTTCTTCAGAGTTTTTTGTCAACTTCGAACGCGAGTTTCTATTTTGCTTTCATCGTCTTACTGTTCTACGACGAGTTAAACAAGTTAGGATTTTAGGGGGGCTTATATATGTCGCTAGAAAACAGAGAATACTAACAGTAATGATTAATTCAAAGAGTATCGGGGATTATGGTGTCTCGTTCAGTAAAATACTGCACTCTACTTTTCATTAGTATGCTTTTGCTCGGTTTACCTTTTTATAGTCAACAGTCCAAGGCCGATATCTCTTTTGATGGGACAATCGATTATAACGGAGATGGGTTTATGGACCCCACCATTGATAATGGGCGGATCCGTATCAGTTTCATGACTGAGGAACGGCTGGAAAATCCCCCAGGACAACAAATCACCTATTTACCCTATTTCTTCGTGTGGGATGGTAATGATTGGACTGAAATTGCCACCATTGGGCATTTCCAAGTTTCGATAGCCCCAGATACCTCACAATCGCCC
>JAEORY010000177.1 GCA_016840645.1 Candidatus Borrarchaeota archaeon
TCTCTTCATCTAAACAGGTTACCAAAACAACAGGTGATGGAAACAAAAGATTTGGCCACACAGGCTCTTTTTGAGTTTTCATAAAGTTTCCTCCATTTGTATTTTGTATTTAGAGATTTATCCTGTTCTCTTAATAATGTGATATCCAAATTGTGTCTTTACAGGTTCTGGAGTGACTTCACCGACTTTAAGGGCAAATGTAGCTTTTTCAAAAGGCTTAACCATCTGACCTCGAGAAAATTCACCAAGCGATCCACCACGTTTCTTAGAAGGACATTCAGAGAATTCTTTAGCTAGTTTGGAAAAGGATTCGCCATTGTTTATACGTTCAAGTAATTGATCTGCGAGAGATTTCTTCTTCACAAGGATGTGACTTGCTTTAACACTCATTTTTTTTCACCTTTAACACAAGTTAAGTGTTTCAGTTTTTATTCTTTGTATATAAAGATGCATTCTTTTAACTTTCTAATTAAACGTATAGTAATTATTCAAGTGTGTGAAAATTAGAGAATTCATTGTACTCTTTTGTGAATAATGATTTTTCAGACAGATTGGCTATTTTGAAATATTTTTCAAACCAAACAATTTTTTAACAAGTATTGAGTAGTATCATTTTGCATAGACTTAACTAAATAAATTGAAAAAGAGAATCGGTTAGTTTCGAGAATCTTCGTTAATGAGATCTCA
The DNA here is from genome assembly GCA_016840645.1 of Candidatus Borrarchaeota archaeon. The sequence continues at coordinate 688 of JAEORY010000177.1, forward strand.
GAGTTCTCTTTTAGAAATAAATGAAGTTGAGCAATTTTGTCTAGCCCAAATCATCGTGAAATTCCGCCAAAGAAATTGATTCCTCATGTGCGAGGATATATTGAACCTCTAGAAAAGAACATTAAGGAACCAACGATGGCGTTGATTATATCGGAAGCTAAACAACAGGCAATTTTAAACGCTATCGGAGACTTAATTACAATACAAAATAGGGATTTGGACATTATTTGGATAAATCAACCAGAAAGGGCTATTTATGGAAATGTTATTGGAGAGAAATGTTACAGAGCGTATAAGGGGCTAGAATCACCATGTCCGAATTGTACAGTTAAAATGGTTTTTGAAGAAAAGAAAACGGTGATTTCAGAAGGAATGGTTCTGCGACCAGATGGCAGCCCAATCTATATTTTGACTACTAGTTCTCCTGTAAGAGACTCTAAGGGTGAAATTATCGCTGCTGTGGAAGTAGTTAAAGATATAACTGAATACAAGCTGACTGAAGAAGCGTTAAAAGAATCGGAGAAAAAATATTCAACTATTGTGGAAAAAGGAAACGATGGTATCTGTATTGTTCAAGATAAAGAACTAAAATTTGTTAATACAAAGATGATCGAACTTACTGGCTTTTCAAGAGATGAAGCTCTTGGGAAACAATTTATTGATTTTGTTGCTCCAGAATACAGAGAATTAGTATTAGATAGGTATAAAAGAAGAATGGCAGGTGAAAGAGTCCTAAATAGATATGAAATAGAGATTCTTGCAAAGAATGGGAGAAAGACACCTGTTGAATTAAATATCAGTGTAATTAGCTATAAGGGTAGAGCTGCTTTGATGGCAATAATCCGCGATATTACGGAAAGACAAAAAGTTGATCAGATAAAATCAAAATTTATCAATACTGCTGCTCACGAACTGCGTACACCATTAAGTGCTTTGAAAGTAAATGTTGATCTTCTAGATATGAAAAGCAAAAATTTAGATCTTCATAAGGCAATTAGGAGTAGGATTGAAATTATTGCAGATAGTGCTGAAAGACTAACAGTGCTTGTTAATAATTTCCTTGATTATTCACGACTTGAAGCTGGTACTAAAAAATTAGAACCCGCATTAAGTTCTTTTGAAAGTGTAGTTGTCCAAGCCATCAAAGATGTCTTGCCATTAGCGAGAAAACATGGGCATATGCTTGATCTTATTACTCCTGAGCCGTTACCTTTAATTTATATGGATATTGTAATTATGAGAACCATCTTCAATAACTTACTCTCCAATGCTGTCAAATACACGCCTAACGGAGGCAAAATTACAATCAGTTTAATAAAAGAGGGCGAGACCATTCATGTTATAGTGAAGGATACGGGGATCGGAATCATGGAAAAAGATATTGATAAGATATTTCAACCGTTTCATGTTGTTGATCTACCAGTATCAGCTGATTTTCAATCTAAGTTTGAACGTACAGGTCTAGGTCTAGCCATCACAAAAGAATATGTTAAAATGCACGGTGGTTTAATTTGGGCGGAAAGTAATATCGGTGAAGGAAGCACTTTTCATGTAGTTCTTCCTATCAAGAAACTTATGCAAGATAGTTAACAAAAGCATCTTTCAACGCAATTATTGCCTTTGTTTTTGGTCTCGCAATAGCCGGATTAGCTAGGGTTCTTTTTCTATAACTGAATTCCTCTTTTGATTTTTTGAAGTTATATTATAGTTCCTTTAGATCGATTTCTCATTTGCTTGAAACTTATTTTAAAAGAATTAGATGAAATTAGAGCTCTTTCCTCGACAATAAACTACATTATCTTGTTAAGTTCAACAATGTACCACATTCTATGATCCTTTGAAATTTTGGAGGAAAAAATTTGACTGCTTGAGAAATAATCAGAATACTGTCTGAGCGAATTTTCTAAGCGATACACCACGTTTTTTGGAAGGACATTCAGAGTATTCTTTTGCGAGTTTAGAAAAAGATTCACCCGCTTTTATACGATCTAATAATTAATCTGCTATCGATTTTTTCTTCACAAGAATATAGCTTGCTTTAATACTCATTATGTCTCACCCTTAAGAAGTAAATTTTGAATGTAAGCGTTGATTTCTTTGATATTCTAAATTGTCTCTTTTAGTTTTTTATTCGAAAATATAATATCTCTAATAATCTTCTGCGAGAAGATCACTCTATTTGTTTGGCGATGATTCGGAATGGCAACTTTTTGCTCGCTGAACTCATATGCACCGAACTCTTTTTTAATAAGTTCTGAAATTTCTCAAATGAAGGAAATATGGGTAAGCGGAGATACAAGATACCATCCGCCCACCAGAATTCCTCTTTGAAAAATGTCAATTCATGTGACAGTTAATATGGATGTTTGGCAATGACGGATCATGATCCAAACGACATCTTGCGTAAGAAAACGACTCCTCAACTGAAGGGATACGTTGAGAATCTCGAACAACTTGTTGAAGAACGGACAAAAGCCTTAAAGGAATCGGAAGCAAAACAGCAGGCAATTTTAAGTGCCATCGGAGACCTCATCACCATACAAAATAAGGATTTGGACATTATATGGATAAATCAGCAAGAAAGGGCTATTTACGGAGATGTCATTGGAAGTAAGTGCTACGAAGCGTATAAAGGACTAGATGCGCCCTGTCCTAATTGTACGGTCGAAATAGTGTTTAATGCAGAAAAAACCGTGATTTCGGAAGGAATGATCATACATCCGGATGGACGTCCCATCCATATTTTGACCACCAGTTCTCCTATGAGAGATGCTGAAGGAAACATCGTCGCCGTTGTGGAAGTGGTTAAGGATATTACAGAACGAAAACAATTGGAAATGCAACTGAAAGATTATACTGAAAATCTCGAAAAAACCGTTGAGGAACGAACTGAGGCGTTAAAAGAATCGGAAGAAAAACTCAGTGCAATTTTGATGGGCATTGGAGACCATATCACCATTCAAAATAAGGATTTAGACATTATCTGGGTGAATCAATCGATAAAGGATGTCTGGGGAGATGTCATTGGAAAAAAATGTTATGAAGCGTATAAGGGCTTGGATGAGCCTTGCCCTGCGTGTGGTGTCGAAAAAGTGTTTAATGAAGGTAAAATAATCGTTTTTGAAAGTGTTGATAGACTTCCAGATGGAGGACAAGTTCAAGTGTTGATCACCAGTTCTCCAGTACGTGATGCTGAGGGAAACATCGTAGCTGTTGTGGACGTGGCGAAAGATATCACCGAACGAATAAATTTGGAAAATCGACTGAAAGATTATACTGAAAACCTAGAAAAACTTGTCGAGGAACGTACAAAAGCCTTAAAGGAATCGGAAGCCAGGTTACAGGCTATTCTAACTGGAATTGGTGATCGCATATCCATTGAAAGCAAAGATTTGGATGTTCTTTGGGTGAATCAACCAGTAAAAGATCTTTGGGGAGATGTCATCGGAAAAAAGTGTTACAAAGTGTTTAAAGGGTTAGATGCACCCTGTCCTGAATGTGATTTCGAAACGGTGTTAAACGAAGCAAAAACAATTGTTGCAGAACGGACTAGTATACTTCCAGATGGACAGCGTAGTCATACTTTGGTTACTAGTTCCCCAATGCGAAATGCTGAGGGAAACATCATAGCTATTGTGGACGTAGTGAAGGATATTACTGAACGCAAAAAGGTCGAGGAGGCGCTCAGACGGGCGGAACAGCGATATCGAAACCTGTTCGAGGAAGCGCCCGTAATGTATGTGATCACCCAGAATCAGAATGATGGACCTATTATTGTGGGCTGCAACGAATTATTTTTGAGCAATTTAGGGTATACCCGTACCGAGATATTGGGGCAGCCGTTAGCTGACTTCTACACACCAGAATCGCGCATCAAATTACTTGAAGACGGCGGCTATAAAGATGCACTGGAAGGACACTTTGTTGCACAAGAACGAGAACTAGTAACACGTGATGGACGCATCATTAAGACATTGCTACAGGCAGTGCCTGAAATCGATTCTGACGGTAATCTATTCGGCACACGAGCAATGTATATCGATATCACCGAGCGCAAACTGGCTGAGGAAGCACAACGTGAGTCAGAAAAAAAATACTCAACTATCGTAGAAAAAGGAAACGATGGAATTGCTATTATTCAAGATGGAGTAGTAAAATTTGTAAATCCAAAGATGCTTGAAATTGCCGATTTATCATTGGAAGACTTACTTGAAAAGCCTTTTATTAATTTTGTTGCACCAGAATACAGAAAATTTATAATTGATAGAAATAAAAAGAGGATATCTGGAGAGGAAGTACCAAGCAAATTCGAAACAGAAATCCTTTTGAAAGATGGCAGGAAGGTACCCCTCGAAACTAGTGCCAATGTAATTGAATATGAGGGAAGAGCTGCTACTATGGCTATAATCCGCGACATCACAGAACGAAAGAAAATCGACCAAATGAAGACAAATTTCATCAATACTGCGGCCCACGAACTCCGTACTCCCCTAAGCGCATTAAAAGCTCATGTCGACCTTCTTGACATGAAAAGCAAAGACATAACTCTTCCTGAAGAAATTAATAGAAAGATAGGAATTATAGCGCGAAATGCCGATAGACTTTCCGTGCTTATTAATAACCTTCTTGATTATACACGCCTTGAAGCAGGCACCATAAAACTGAGATTGGAGTTAGGTTCACTTGAAAGTGTGGCTGTCCAAGCCATCAAAGAAGTCCTGCCATTGGCGCAGAAGCATGGACATAAACTTGACCTCATAACACCTAAGCCGTTGCCCTTCATTTATATGGACAAAGAGATAATCCACACGATTTTTAGCAACCTATTCTCCAATGCCATCAAATACACTTCTGATGGCGGTGAAATCCATGTTAAAATAATGGATAAGGAAGGTAATCTCCATATCACGGTGAAAGATACGGGAATAGGCATCGCGGAAAAGGATTTTGAAAAGATATTTCAGCCTTTTCATGTGGCAGAAATTCCTGCATCAACTCGCTTTCAATCAGAGTTTGAACGGACTGGCTTGGGTCTAGCTATCACGAAAGAATATGTGAAGATGCATGGTGGTTCAATATGGGTAGAAAGTCGTATTGGTGAGGGAAGTACCTTCCATGTAGTCCTTCCTATCGAAAACCGAATGCAAAATAGTTACCGGTAGACTATTCGTCCAATCCGATAAACGTCAAATTCTCGCCGCTGTAAATAGGTTTATTACCGACTTTCCCTAAAGGATGACCCAGTATGATTTTTACTCTAAAAAATATGAGGTTAAAGGAATGTCCAAAGTAAGAGAAATGTTAGGTCGGATTTTTCGCGCAATGAAATTTGATAAAAGTCTATATAGTGAAGTCGCAGATGATCCAGGCGCAACAACACAGTCAGCCATTATACCTTTAATGATCTGGGTTGTAACAATCATTGTAGGAGTTATAGCAGCGCTTCCACTCTGGTTTATTTATGGTCCTACCATACCAATTATAGGCACTCCATTAGAAATTGCTGAGGGAATTGGTATTTTCATTTTGATTTCAATCGTCTTCGTGTTTGTCCCCTTCATAATTTGGGTTTTTGCAATGTTTCTGATGGGCAGGTTTGTAGGATCTAAAGACCTTCACGCTGTACAAATCTTGAGGGCTACAGGGTTTGCATTTTCACATGCATTTTTATATGCTCTTCTCGCTATAGCAATAATTTATTCTGCTGTCTTTGGTGCGGGAGTTACAGTAGCTATACTTGCTGTAGGAGGAGGAACGATCATTCTCCTGTTAATATTTATCAGCAATATTCTGGCGTTTCGTGAAGTTGCGAAGGTAACTACTGGAGTTTCTATATTAGCAAATATTTTTGCGATAATCATCTTTGGATTGATTATAGCAGGGGTATTCGTTGCTGGTGGTCTCGCGATAGCAGGATTAGTTGGAGTACTTTTTCCTTAACTTCTCCTATTTTTTTTATCTCTGAAACATACCTTTGAATGAAAGTTCATCGCATGAAACAGAACTTTGATTTCTACTTTTTGCATATTTTGAGTTTTATTTAGGCTAACAAAACTTGAAACCTGGTGCTAACTTCAAGGAAAACACCATATACGCTTTTTTGGTAGTATTGAATCTCAATATCAACAATGCTTTTTAGTGAACCTGCATTTCGTTCTTAGTATCAACTTATGGGAGAATGACACACACAAAAAACCAAGCGATTAGATATTTTTCATAAAAATTTCTCCGTACATGGAGGCGAAATTTCAGTAATACTCCGGACCTTGGAATCAGTTTCAAACGGTATCCTTTTGGCTATTGTTTTTTAGCGATAAAAGAAACATCATGAAAAGAATGAAGTATTTTAGTTTTGTCGAGGTCGAAACGTAACTCAATTTTCTACTATATCCAATTACGATATTCCATCACTTTGATGGAATATAAAATAACAAGGGTTGCATTGATACTTCATGAGAAAGTGTGAATGTAACTTCTACATCTGATGTAGAGTCCATTGATTTTTTGTCTAGTTGCATTGATACTTCATGAGAAAGTGTGAATGTAACGTTAGTTGTTTATCATGAGTAGTAACTGCCCCACGAACATCAATTCTTTTTATTTTGTTTAGTTTCACTTTGAAACTCTAATATTAGGCTTTAAAAGCCTTTATAAGGTCATTCAAAATAATTTTGAATGATGAATTCATCAATGCAAATATTTGCATTGTTAAGGAAAACAACGCAAAAAAGAAATGCAGCGATCTCTGATTTTTCCAACTTAATTGGAACCTACTTATAAGGTCATCCAAAGTATTTTTGGATGAGAATTTTCTACCACTGCGGTAGAATAAAACCTACCTTTCATGTCATTACCACATGGTAATTTTGAATTACCATGATCAAAAAGTCACCCCATTCCTATTTTTCAAATTGTGGTAATAAATAATAGGGTAACCAGAATAGTCACC
>JAEORY010000178.1 GCA_016840645.1 Candidatus Borrarchaeota archaeon
TGGCAGTTGTGAATATTGTTGGGAAAGACAACAAAAGAGAATAAAGAAGTTTTTAGGTGGAAAGCAATGAAAGATTTTTGTGAGAGATGTCAAGAAGAAATAGAACAGGTAGATTTAGGTGATGGTACTTATGGTTGTCCTATATGTAAATGTGATGACCAGATTGTAACATTTTATGAAGGTGATAAAGATGATTAAATTTGACCCATATCCAGGATATGAAGAAGGAGAAGATGGTACTAAATGGCAGTTTGATGATGGACGTGTTGCAATAACGGTTGGTAAAGGAGCCAATGTACAAAATCCTTATCCTGATAATAATGATTTTTGGTGGGTATATATTGAAGATGAAAATGAAAAGCTAATTGAATATGAAGATGGCTTTTCTAATGAAAAAGATGCTGTTGAATATGCAAACAAATTTTATGATGAAATGAATAAAGATGTCGAAGTTACTGATTTTGGATTCAATATGGAAACAAAAGAGATGGATGGTTTTGTCAAATGTCCGTGTGGAAGAGAATTACATTTTAGAATAAAACAAGAAAAATTACAAGACATAGTTGATATGTACAAAGAAATGAGGTAAGAAAAATGTTAGATGGACTTGATTATTTTTTAATGAAAATGGCTGATATATTGGCTGGATTAGTTTGCTTTGCAACAATGCTTTTTGCTTTTATTTTTGTTGTACTTACTATATTTCGTTATTGGTAACAAAAAACGACCCAAGATGGCCCTGAATAAGCGAGAAAAACAGGGTCGGGTATATATTAACACTAATTAATAATAACCAGGGGTGATTCGATGGGAAACGAGAATACGAACAATACAGGGGATGATAGTATAGATATGTGTGTGAAGAACATAATTCCAATAGACCTTTTCACAAATTTGGGTTTTGAAGATGTTGGGATACCAAATGGCTTTGAATATGGTAGAAGTACCTATTTTTTACCGCCACCAGAGCAAAATGGGACAAGACATTCTCACGGTTATGCTAATTCAGCTGATATGCATAAGCATATGTATTTATTAGATGCAGGAGAAGAATGTATGGAATTAATATGGAAATATCACGTTAAACCAGATTTGATAAAAATGGGCTGGCCAATTAATGAACCAAGTAATTAATTCAATATTTTTAAATAGTGGCTAAAATTAATATTTATATGATAAAAAAAATAGTGAGGTGGAAAAATGGAACCAATAGACAGACAATTTTTGGAAAATGTTTTTGGAACAGAACCAGAAATTGAGGATTTAGAAAGTGCTATTGAACTTATTAATGAGTGGATAGCAGAAATAAAAGAGGTGGTACAAAATGGAAATTGAAGAACGAAAGGCCTCTCTGGAAGACGCAAAGGAAAAATTAATTGATGCAATTGATTTGATTAAAGAAGCAGTTGATGGACTTGAAATTGAAAGTGCTGTTCAAAGTTATATTATATCTTCTTTAGAGATGTGTGTAGATAATGAACATGGTTGGGTAGGAAAACAGCCATATAATATACAGGAGATAATGGAACTTTTAGAAGAATTAGAAGAAGGAGAATACGAAGACGACGACGAAGAAGATGAGCTTGCAATATGATAGAAGAATTGTAGAGGAAGAAAAAAAGAGGTTAGAGTGGGAAAACAAGCAGTATATGAATTCAAAATTGAAAAACAAGTCCCAAAAGAAGTCCGTTTGGTTGACTTACATAATTATTGTCTTGAAAAAAATATTCAAGCGGAAATAAATGGAGGAGTTCCATTTATTGAGTTAATAAGTATAAAGGCGGAGGTGAACGCAAATGGAAGAAGAAATAATTGAACAGGGTGAGTACGATTTGGTAGACCGTGCTCTAAGTAAAATGATGCCACCAAGTGTAGATACAGAGAAGGCAGTCAGGCGAATGCTTGGCGAATAAATTTTTCTGTGTGCTTAGGACTTGGAATAAGGAGTTAGTTACATAGTGATATGTAGCAAGGGTTTTGGGGTTCACCTCTTTTACCTTTCATAACACTCCTTCCAAGAAGTCCTAAGCCAATTATCTACAAAAATAGAGGTGGTAAAAATAGAGTGTGATTGCAGAGAAGACGGACAGAAGGTTATCATAAATGATAATGAGGAGGTAATATGCACGGTATGTGGCGGAGTAATTCCGGTAAATATTCACTAACTTTATATAATGGTTATATTTGCCGTGTATATAATATAGGATAAAACAAAAGGAGGATGATGCCAATGAGCAAACAAGTTGTAGATTATGACGTTGTAAGTGAAATTGCAGGACATCAACCTAATAAAGGTGTTGAATTAGTCAATGCGGCTAAGGACATTTTTACAAAGGTTAAGGAAAAGGCAATGCAATGTGCAGTAAAGGGAGAGTTTATAGAGTTTGATACTGTGGAAGAACTACAGGATAGACTCTTGGAAGCAGCTGAAAAAGGTTTCAGCATAAGAGTATATGATGAGGTTATTGGAGGATAAAAAGATGGTGAAGCAACATAAACATAAAGGAGTCGAACGTTCTAATGGAAGTTTGAGATTGCATCCAGTAAGTAGGAAGCATAGTGACCCACGTGTACAAAAATGGCATAATGAAGAAACTGGAAAGGTTAGTAAACCTGCCAAGCCGAACAAAAAGTCAACAACCACAGTTAATTTTGAAAGACACGTTATGGTGCCTGTTGATAAAGAGGGATATATTCATATAGATTTGACACAAAATGATATTAAGCAGAAAGGCTTAAGGGTCAAATTTATAAGGCAACGTAACAGAACAAAAAGAACTGTCGGATTGCAGATTGAGAAATAATTTTTTATTTTCTTTTTACTCTCAAATGATAAAAAAACGTATGGTGATAAAAAATGAAACGTATAGCAATAATAGGATGTGGTGGAATTAATTCTTGGGTAGTAAAGCACCTTAGTGAAATTGTTAAGATATTTGAAAAGGAAGAAATGGTGTTTGTACAGCTATTTGATTTCGATGAGGTTGAAGAGAAGAATTTGCTCAGGGGAAATCAAAATTTTGAAATCGATGATTTGATGTCGCAGAAAGCAAAGGTTTTAGGGGAAAGATACAAGTTTGCTTATAGTGAACATTTTATTACAGAGGATAATATATCTCTCCTTGAGAACTTTGATGATATTATTATGGGTGTTGATAACCATAAAACAAGGAGACTTATCTATAAATATTGTTTGGAAAACGAGAAGTATTTACTTGACCTACGGGCTCAAGGAACTCAACTGGCGTTTTTCATTTTAGACCATTCTAAAAAAATGGATTATTATGATGAAAAGTTTTTCAACAATAAGCAGTTGATGGAGAGGAAAGGTAGCTGTCAATTAACTCAGGATGTTGAGAATGACCATATAGAAAATGCTAATAAGATAATAGCTTATATGGGTGTTTATGGTATATACTTCAAAAGATTAAGAGGAGAAGAAGTTAGTACTAAAGAGTGGAAATTTGTGTATTAAAAAAGAGGTGAAAAAATGGAAATAATTATAGATACAGAAAAAGTAATGAAATATACTTTTTTTGCTTTGCTTTTTATAGCAATTTTTATGTTAGGTATGACATATAGTGATTATACAGCAGTGAGGGAAATTCCTCAATATATTGTTGGTTGTAAGATATAAAATGGTAGAAAAAGAAATAGAAGTAAATTTTTGTGATGCATTTTTAGAAAAGGTATCTAATGAACAAGGATTTGAAAATAAAGTTAGATATCTTTTAAAAGACTTTTTTTATAATGAAGGTTGGGCTTCAAAGACAAATCCAAAACATATGAAAGAGGGTTATAATGCTCAACATACCTATAATAACAATGATATAGACCATTTTATTGAAGATTTTACAAGATGGGCATTAAGAGAGTTTAAGATTATAACGAAGGATTGGAAAAATTACAAACCTAATATTAGGAGGCAAAAAAGTGGTATTAAAACTAAAGACAGAAAAACAGATAAAGAATAGTAAACCAACTAAAAAGAAGGTTAAGGAGTATGTTAAACTTTTATCCAACGATGAAGCTTTAAGAAAGGAACTAAGTGATGTTCCTGAATATGTAAAATTTCCTAAAAAGGGATGGTTTAAGTAATCATAATCATTGGCTTTATTGGCACAGGCAATCCTTATATAGGAGTGAGCAAGTGGTTGTTCTGCTCTGAATGTGTGTGTCATTATCCGTGACGCTATGCTTCACGGCTGGTGAGTGAACTTGTTAGTAAGCTAGGCAACCATACAGCCCAAAACACTTTCCACACCATACTCCTCTTGGATGGGTGCATTCAGTAAAGTCAATAAAAAAGGAGGTCGGTAACCTTGGATAAACCAAAAATTATTGCAGGAATTGCCTGTATGTTACCTATAACTTTGTTTGGCCTGATTAAATTAATCAGCAAAGTAACATTTAGTATAGGTGACCCAGGAGCTTTGGCTATTGCTGTTATGTATATTATATGGACATTATTTGGCATTTTTGGCGCAGGATTAACAGCATATGGAATATTAAAGAAATAGGAGGTAACACAAATGAAAAAGATTATTTTGGTATTGTTAGTGCTGACTATGTTACTACTTACTGGTTGTGGTCAGTACAGCAGTGGTGAAAGAGCAGGAGAGATAACTAAGTTTTCCAAAAAAGGACTTATATGGAAGACTTGGGAAGGTGAAATGAATTTAGGTGGAATGAGAGCAACAGATAGTGGTGCAGTATCTAATCTATTCCAGTTTAGTTTGGATAACAGCAATAAATATAATGTTGACAACAATCAAATGATAACAGAGATACAATTTTGTATGAGTACAGGAAGAAGATGTAGGCTACATTATGAGCAGGAAGTTCTTACTGCACCATGGAGAGCTGATACCCAATATATAATAACAAAGGTTGATATATTAGGTGATGAACCTAATGGAAACTATGTTGATGTAGAGGGTGGAAGATTCAATGTTGTGGTTGAATAAAAATGAAATGTGTCATTTGTGATGAAGAAATACCTTGGCTGTCTAAAGTTGCTAGATTGGTATTGTTTGTTAAGCATAATATTTGTTCAAATTGTTTAATTCATATACAAGCTGAACAATATATTAGACATTACAAAGAGATGGAAAAACTAAAAGAACAAAGAAGAAAAAAGGTAAAAGAGTACATAAAGAAGAACGGAGGTGTTTTGGATGAAAACATTTAAGGCGACAAAGTTCAGTGAAACTGAAATTGAACTAACAAGCACTGAACAACTTGAGGACCTCTATAAGATTATAGAGGCAGAAGAAAACTTTATCCTTAAATGGAAAGAGGGTAATGTTTGGCAGTCAGAAGTTATGATTGGAAACAATCTGTCTGCTAAAGTAAAAAATGGTGATATAAGATTGTCATCTAAAGAAGGTGGTAAAGAATGATTTGGATAATAGTAGGAATTTTGGCAGTAATCACTACAATAGCATTAATAGCTATGTATAGGATTATTCCGCCAAGTGAGGCACATTTGGTTGTATGTCCAACCAAAAAGATGGTTTGTGCTTCTGATGAAAGAGTACAGAATGAACAGGGAAGCAAATGGTATTTGCATATTCCATTAATTAGGCAGGTTAGAATTATAGACCTGACAACTAAGGAATTAATTGTAAATCAAGAGACTTATGAGAAGGGGCAGGCAAGATACAATGTAAAGAGTTCTACAAAGTATAGAGTGAAAAATGTAGAAATTGCAGCTGAAACATTCATTAGTCAAAATGACTTGCAGGAACAATTAACAGAAGTTATCAGAGCATCAGTTAGGGCAGTAACAGTCAGATATGATGTAACTGAGGCAAGGGCTAAAAAACAACTAATGAGTGAAGAGATTCAGAAAGAGTTTGTAGATGATTTCTCTAAATGGGGTCTTGAGCTAATTAACTTTCAGCTTGTAGATTTTAGAGATACAGAAAGTAGCAAAATTATCTCTGATATTTCAAAAAGAAGAGAAGTTGAAATTGAAGCCACTACAAGGGAGCAGAATGCAGAAAAGATAAAACAGGCTAAGATGAAAGAAGCTGAATCAGACGAGAAGGCTAAAGAGAGAGAAATTGAAAGAGATAAAGTTGTTGGAGAGAGACAGCAACAGATGAAGCAGGCAGTTGCTGAAAAGGAAAAAACAGCCAAAGAGAAGGAGTATGAAGTTATCCGTGTACAAATTGTCAAACAGGCAGAAATTGACAAGGATAAAGCAAAGGTAGATGCAGCACGAGATAAAGAAGTTGAAGAGATTAGGAAGGAACAGAAAAAAGTAGAAGGAGAAGGAGATAGGTTACGTGCTGAGGAACAGGCTAAAGGAGAAGCTGCACCAATTAGAGAAAAAGGTTTAGCAGAGGCTTTAGCTAAGGAAAAACTTCAAGCGGCTTTGAATAAATTTAAACCTGAAGCAATAAGGGCGTTGGTAGCTGAAAAAATTGTTGATAAAGACCTACAAGTTGGAAAGGCAACAGCAGATGCACTTAAAGAGGCAGATGTAAGAGTATTTTCAGGTGGAGAGGGAGACAAGGCAGGTTTTGACTTTGCAAAACTTTTGGCGGCTATGTCAACAGGTGATGACATGGCAACTGGCGCAACGTTAAACAGGATTGCAAGACCAAATGACCTGGGCCTTTCTGTATTAGGCATAGAAAACCTTGCAGAAAAGAAAACAAAACGAAAACCTAAAAAAGCTGGAGCAGATGCTTTAGCTTAATTTTTTTTCTTTTTTATTTACGTATTCTAAACGTCAGGCAAATGCCACCAATAAACAATAAAAGGTGGTTTCATAATGGATAAAGACATCAAAGAGATGAGGCAAAAAGCCCAAGAAGAACAAGACAGAATAAAAAAGAACCGTTCATTATTCTCAAAATTATTCAAAAGTAGAGTAGAAGTTTCTGAGGAGTATAGTAAACCTGCTAATAAAAAAGAAGATGTATGGGATAAAGACTATAAGGATGTTTTTCATAAAGTTGTTGATAAACTAAAGGAAGATGGCATATCTGTAGTCACTAAAGATACTCCTGTAGGAACAAAAGTTGGCAAGGATACTTATGTAGGCACTAAAGATGAATTAGCTGAACTTGAAGAAAAGAAAGAACAAGAAATTAAAAAGATTAATGATAAACTTAGCAAGAATATAAAACTTCTTAAAGCTGATATGGATTATGATATAAAAGAAAGAGATAAAGAGCTTAATGAATCTGTTAAAGAAATAATGGAGGAAATGGAAGAAGAGATAAAAGATATGAGGCCGAGTGAAAGAAAAGAAATTGAAGATAGTTATGGTGAACAACTAAAAGAGATAAAAACTGAAGCTGAAGATGATGTTAATCAAATAAAAGAGGAATATAAAGAGCAAATAGAAGATTTAAAACAGGAAGCTAAAGAAAAAATAGATGAAATAAAAGAATGTGAATATGTTGAAGATTTAGAAACAGAAGAAGATGATGATAGTAATATTTATCAGTGTAAGACATATAGAAGAATGGGTCCTACTTTTATGCAATTTGTAGCTGGAGCAATTGGTCTTGGTATTGTTCTTATGGTTGGATATTTAGTTCTTGAGCAAGTTCAAAGTGTAATTGTTTCAGAC
>JAEORY010000179.1 GCA_016840645.1 Candidatus Borrarchaeota archaeon
CCTCCAAATGCGGCTGATAACATGGTCTGAGCTGTGACACTACCAAAAGTCGTAGTTTTGTAGGTAGGTAGCTATCCCTGCCTTCCTCCCAATATTCATCACAGTATGAGGAGCACACCACTATTAAAATATTAGACAGACCCCCTGATGAAAGTGAACATAAACAACTACCGCAATTCATCACCAGGCTGAAGCTGTGGTGCTTTCTTGCTTAGCTACTTGTAAAAATTGTAATCCTACCTAATTCTTCATATCAAGTTTAAATATACTTAAAAGAGATTTAAATAAAGTTTCGCGAAGGATCATTCAAATAAGTCAATTACCCCACCTGACGGATGGGGCTTGTTCCGTGAGGAGCAAGAGTAATTAGTTGATTAGCCTAAGAGAGGTCATAGTTATGACGGTATCTACGTTATCAGCAGAGTTAAAGAATACACCACGGGATGCTTCTCTAGTCCCTTGCTCTGTAAATGATGGTTTAAACAGAGAGGAAACTCTCAGTGGTCATCATAGAGTACTGACTGATAACCTTGGCGAAGAGAACCAACCTCCTGTAACGCCCGTTAAAGGAGGCGATAGGACTTGAGAGTACCTATCTATGTGGTAAACATCAGAGGGCAACCTCTCATGCCTACTACACAACACACAGGAAAGAAATTGTTACACAAAGGAAAGACACACGTTGTTCAGCGATGCCCTTTTACTATTCAGTTGAACTATGCCACTGGAGAAACTACACAACCGATTAAACTGGGCGTGGACATCGGATATACGAACATCGGGTTCAGTACCAAGACCGACAAGTTAGAAGTTATCAGTGGCACGTTGGCTTTACGCAAGGATGTGTCTAACAAGCTAGAGGAAAGACGCAGGTATCGTAGAGCGCGTAGAAGTAGATTAGGGTATAGACCACCTCGATTTAATAACCGAACACGACCTGAAGGATGGTTAGCCCCTAGTACTCAGCATCGAAAGGACTCACATATTCGATTAGTTAAAAGGCTTGAAACGCTACTTCCGATCACCTACAAAAGGGTAGAGGTGGCGAATTTCGATGCACATAAAATGCAGCACCCAGAAATTACAGGCGTAGCATATCAGCAGGGCGAACTGCAAGGCTACGAAGTGAGAGAATATCTGTTAGACAAATGGGGACGAACATATGCTTATTGTGGTAACACAGACGTGCCCTTAGAAGTCAAGCATATCGTCCCGAAAAGCAGAGGTGGGACAGATCGCGTGTCGAATTTAACGATCTCATGTAGGAACTGTAACCTTAAGAAAGGCAATAAGACCGCAGAGGAGTTTGGGCATCCTCACATCCAGCACCAGGCAAAGCAATCGCTCAAAGCAGCAACATGTCTGAATACTATTCGCTGGAGGATAGTAGAGCAGTTAGCTGCAGAGCATACTTACGGATACGTCACCAAATACCAGCGCAATAAGTTAGGTTTAGAAAAGTCTCATGTTAACGATGCGTTTGTCATTGCTGGCGGAACCGATCAAGAGCGCTGCCGACCGTACGAAGTTAGGCAAGTCAGACGCAATAATCGTTCGCTACAGACGAATCGAAAGGGATTCACACCGTCAATTAGGAGACAGAGGTACCAGTTGCAACCCCACGATGTGGTAAACTATAATGGAAAATCATACAAAGTCAAAGGGGTATTCAATTATGGAAGATGGGTACGATTATGTGATTCACAGGGAGCGGTCGTCAACACCAGTATCAAAAAGGTGGAACTGTTGAAATATGGAAAAGGATTGGTATTTACCTTTGAACACAACTAAGATACCGCAATTCAGCTCCACCCTTCCGGATGGAGTCTTCTTGCGGAGGTTAGATAAATGAAAATGTTAATGTATTTTGTTAATTTCTTTAGACAAAGATTGTCTAGGAAGAAAAATATATGTACGAACGGAGATAGTCATGAAGAAAGGGTGTCGCCCCGTTCCACAAGCCTCAATTTAAGGAGTGTATAAATAGAAAATGTCAAAACCATCAAGAAAAAAGAAAAAAGAAACTATATGTCCAGAATGCGCTGGAACAATGAAATATGATAGATATGTTCGATTAATGGTATGCCAACGTTGTGGTCTAGCAGTTTCTCGGGAAGATCTCGATAAAATGCGCGCTAAACTGCGGCAGTTAGTGCAAGTTGAAGATAAGGAAGATGAAAAAAGACGCAGCAGGAAGGACTATCTAGATTGGTATTTGGGCCAAAAAGAATAGGACTCCTCCCTCTATTAATGAAATAATTTGTAACTTTAGAAGCTATATTGTACTTATCTTAACTGAATTATGTTCTCAATGACCATTGCAACACAAAGGCGATAATGATGGTTTGGAGACTTTTACGCCCTGATGCAAAACAAGTATGGGATGATTCAGTTGTTAAGACATTGCTTAAGCGTTATTGGGCTATATTCAACGAAAAAAAAACTGCTAAATATCTGATTACAAAGAGAATTGATGCAAAAGTTGAGTTGAATGAAGAACTTCCAAAATTATGGAATGCACATGAACGGATCAGAAAGAGTTTTAAAAACATAATTCAGAGAATTGATAACGGAGAACTTGAATTCAATTCATTAAACACACCCAAAGTATCCTATTTAGACCTAAAAGTAGAACTTGCTCAAAGAATGCTTGAAGAATGCATCTTCTGTGAAAGACGATGCAGGGTTAATAGAAAACAAGGCGAAAAGGGAACTTGGTGTAAGCTGGACGGAAGGGCTCGTGTTAGTAGTGCTTTCCTGCATCACGGGGAGGAATCGCCGCTTGTCCCGAGCGGTACAATCTTCTTTACTAGTTGTAACTTCTGTTGTGTGTTTTGCCAAAATTATGATATATCACAAGTTTACCCAGAAAATGGTGTAGAAGTGTCTCCTGAAAAACTTGCGTCGATAGCGAGAAACCTAAAACGCGAAGGTGCGCGAAATATAAACTATGTTGGGGGAGATCCAACTCCAAACCTTCATGTAATCGTAGAATCTCTAAAACATAATAGTGTAAAAGAATACAATAGTGTAAATGTGACTCAACTCTGGAATTCAAATCTTTATTGTTCTGAAGAAACCATGAAGATTTTACTTGATATTATGGACTTCTGGTTACCAGATATGAAATACCATTCTGATGAGTGCGCCAAAGAGTTTTCAATCGTCCCTAATTATTTTGAGATCGTTTCAAGAAACCTTAAGATGGCGTACGATTATGGTGGGCTAGATCATGGAGAAATAATAATCCGACACCTAGTAATGCCGAATCATGTCGAATGCTGTACACTTCCAATTCTAGAATGGATTGCTGAAAACTCCCCAAAGGCACTTGTGAATATAATGGCGCAATATCGTCCAACACACTTAGTTGGGAGCAATAAAAAATATAGTAGTATTAATCGAAGACCTACTTCGGCAGAAATGGATAAAGCCTACAAATTTGCAGATGAATTAGGCATCATCTGGAAACCCGTGAGCTAAAAAATTAAAAATTAATTGAGAGATCTTTGTAGAGCGAGGATTATTACACAGTCTTTACTATTTCAAATTTCTTTGTCCTTGGATAACTTCTTGGATGCATTTTTCCACAGTCCGTACATTTAAGGCGTAAATCCACCTTCTTTGATGTTTTCGAAGCCATTTTCGCTTGTGTAATCGCTTTCTTTGAGTATTTTCCGTGATTACCATATCCTTTTTTGTGTCTTTCAGCTCGTCGTTGTCCTTTTGATAGTGCTCTTCTGGCTTTTCCCTTAACTTCGTTTACATCGTGTGTGGTGTGCCGACGACAAAAGGGACAGTACGCATGTATAATTGACGGAAATTTAACCATTAATTTCACCTGAATCGAATTACTTTCTTTTTCGCTCTTGGTGTCTAATCACATTTGTCTCTTTTTAAGTCTTTTTCAAAACTAAAGAGACGAATGACTCGTCTCAAAACTATGAGGTGACTGGCTGGTTGAAGTCAATTGAAAACTTTTTCTTTTCATCAGTGATTGCATTAGTGCTACCTACTATTTTTAAAAAATCCATTTCTTTCTCACTATCGAACACTAAAGCATGTTGAAGTACTTCCTCAATTCGTGAAACGGTCACAATTTCAATTTTATCCTTGTATTTTGCCTCAAGAATGACATCCTTCTTATTTGTGGTAGGAATAAGAACTTTTTTGAGTCCAGCCTCGCATGCTGCTTCTATTTTCGGAGTTACGCCTCCAATAGGGAGTACGTCTCCGCGTACGCTGAGGGATCCTGTCATGGCTACTGATTGGTCCACAGGGATACCTCTTATCGAGGAAAAGACTGCCGTTGCTACGGAAATGGATGCGCTGTCGCCCTCCACGCCTTCGTGGGTTTGCAGGAATTGGATGTGGATGTCATACTTAGACACGTCATCACTATGCTTCTTAATTAATGCGCTGACGTTCTGGACAGCCTCGTTTGCAATGTCTCCTAATTTGCCTGTGGCAATAATTCTTCCTTCATCACTACTCAGAGCAGGCACAACTTCTGCTTCTAGTGGCAATACGATACCACTTGCACCTATTCGCGGATCTCCAATGATCGCTAGCCCATTGACTCTTCCAATAACCTTTCCTTGAACTCTTATTACTTCATATTCTCGTTTCCGCTCGATGTATTTATCGCCAATTTGTTGTTCTAGACTTCGTGCCATTGTTTTCGCATTAATGATATGCTCCGCGGTAACGTGTATAGCGCGCAACTCACTTGCAAGATCACCAGCCGCCCTGATCAAACCTCCAAGATCTCTTAACATTAATGTTAGATGACCCTTTCTTCCCGCTCTTCTTCTTCCTTCACGAATGATCTCAATAACTGCCTCTTTAGTGAAGTGTGGAATCTTTCCATCTTTTCTTACTTCTTGGGCGACAAATTGTGCGTATGCCCTCCGATTTTCTAAGGTGTCTGGTAACGTCTCGTTGATATACACCTCATAACCATACCCTCGAATTCTTGATCGCAGCGCGGGGTGCATTTTCTGGACGGTATCCAAATTGCCAGCGGCAATTAGTATGAAATCACATGGAACTGGCTCTGTTCGAACCATAGCACCGCTACTTAATTCGCTCTGACCCGTTATTTGAAACTTTTTCTCTTGCATTGCCGTTAAAAGGTCGTGTTGGGTTCTTAGTTTAAGAGTTGCAATTTCGTCGATGAATAAAACTCCTTTGTGTGCTTTATGAATTAAGCCTGCTTCAACGCGTTCATGTGCAGGAGTTCCTAACCCCCCACTCTGAAATGGGTCGTGCCGAACGTCACCCAACATTGCGCCCGAATGAGCTCCTGTTGCTTCTAGAAATGGAGCATACTCTTTTCTGCTATTATCTACAAGCAACTTTGGAACGAGTTGCTCAGATCTTATCTTTACCTGATTTATGATCAGAAATGCCACCAGGGCCACAAATATGCCCATAAGCCATTGTCCAGTCATGAACGCTAGAAGTATAATAACTGCTGGGAGGATTATTGAGATAAAATTGCGGAGACCTTTTGACTTATTTGCTCTTTGTAGGTGGTAGTGCACTATTTGTTCTCCAGATCCCGCCGGCACGACGACTACCTTCGGAGTATTTGGATCTTTTCTATTTGGTATAGCTAGAATATCTTCAAGTTGTTCTTTTGGAATAAGTTGTGCCATTGCAGCTCCTAACATGCTTTTTCCTGTACCGGGGGGACCGATTAAAAGGACGTTTCTTTTCTTAGCTGCAGCTTTTCTAATGACAGAAACGCCTCTTTCTTGACCTATTACTTGAGCGATTAATAACTTATCTACAGGTAAATCTTTTGTAGTCTTAAAGTCAATATCAAGTTCTTCGTTAAATTCATCTCTTTCGTCCATGTAAAGTGACCTCTTTTTTTCTAGATTTAATGCGATACATAAGTAGGTTAACAGATAAAGAATCGCAAAGATATACACTTTAATAAAAACTGTCGAAGATTATCAGAGAATTCCCTTCAAGTATATTGAAAAACCACTATTATTTTTATATATTTGCGCAATGACAACCTTTCCTTTAGGGTTAGTAGTTGACAAACATCCTTCACAGAAAACTTGAAACTAAATGACGTAAACTAAAAAATCGGAAAAGAAACTATTTAAATTCCAGCCAACTAAGCGTAAAAATTACTGGGCATCCTCTGATGATCTCAATTCTTCCACTTTTAGTTTTTTCGGATTTGTAGCCTCGATAGTACTTATTCCAAGTGGGTCTTCTATAATTAGGTGAAAGGGGAGTTCGCCGGCTATTGCCTTCTCTATTTTTTGGAACACTTTCTCAATTTTTTCTTTTTCCTCTTTAGAATCAGCCCATGAATTTAACGTTTGCGTAGCAGATTTAGCCCTTTGAAGTACACCTTCAACATTTGTTATAAACGGGTCAGATGACATCTTAGATTCTAAACTGAAGCCAAGCTCCGGTATTCTTATCGAAGCTACATTTGACTTAATTACCCGTGAGGTTAAATCAGAAGGTTCTGAAACATATAACGTATATCTATGAGGTGAACGCGCCTCAAGCGGATATTGCCAGCTTTGTCGAAACCCACAGTTCTGACAGAGACTCGAATATAGTAAGGTTTGCCCAAAATGTGGGACGTCAATCTCTCTTGCGGTAACTTTCATAGTTGAATTGTTACATACAGGACATCTCTCTCCATCGGACACAGAGAGATATTTTTCGTTCATACTTTTTCACCGTTTACTTTTGAAAATAGTAACGTATAATGGTCCTCTTTATCAAACAATATGGCACATCGTCTTTCCGTCTCTCAATTGATAATTTTTATGTGAAGTTTTTTAAAAACTTACTCGTATGGTGGTAAGAAAGCCATTTGAGTCGGAATAATCATAGTATTCGCTCTGAGTATTCGCTCTTTAGTACTAAAGAAATTCACTGAATTCATACTATATCTTTTGAGTTTGTTTGTAGTTAATCGATCCAAATGCTTTTTGCCAAAAATGAACAGAGAAAATACGAAAATTAACTAGTATACACAAGTTCAAACAAAAGACGAGGGTCGCAACATGGAAGAACAGTCATCTCATACAAAAAATGTATCAAGGGTTGTAGGGTTATACAAGGGGCTTTTCTCAGTCCCCTCAAGTAGTAAATTGGTCATAATTGCCATTATCTCAAGTTTTATCTATGGTTTGATCTTATTAGAATTCCCTGTTACCTCTCTTTTGGGCATAATAACTGATTTACTAGTATTTGGGTTAACAATTTTTCTTATCCCCATATTTGCCTCTAGCATCGTTTCATACTCACTTCTCGGCGAGTATCGCCAAGTTTTAACATTTCGTCGCTTGATTGCGATAGGTGTCATTATTAACGTCTTCTTAGGAGTAATACTCCTTTTTGGAAGGCTTAGCATGACTATCTTTCAATCTGACAGACTCCTTCTTTCATCAGCTATTCTTGGAATTGCAACTATAGCCATTTTGAGATACCTTGCATTTACATTTCTCACACCACAGACTATAAGTAATACATTACTTCACACGTTTTTTCATCCGATAATCAGTCTGATAGCATTTACTTGGCTGAAGT
>JAEORY010000180.1 GCA_016840645.1 Candidatus Borrarchaeota archaeon
TCTGCATTTCCTACTTCAAAGCCGCCAGCAGCGGCACCCTTTATGCCGAAGCCCGGCAGGTATCCCGGAATCCCAAGCTGGCCACATACCTGATCGAGGTGACCGATGATACCGGTTCGTTGCTTGGACTTTTCCAGGGTACGGTGTATCGAAAGAGCGCCCGGATCGAAGAGGTACTAGGCTGATTAACTCTATTAATGTAGTGATGCGGGAGATCTTCAATTTCGGTTAACAAGGTACTACGGTGATATCGTATTTTTTGGCGATATCCGAAAAGAGTGCAACTTCAAAACGAATAATCGTCTATTTTTGATTGACAACGAAACAATACAATTTAAAATACTAACGTCCTGTAATGCACTCTACTCTAATTTTTGGCTCAGCAACGCAGAACTACAGGAGCTGAAAATTGAGCTTTCTGTTTTCAATAAATTCCACTCACAATAAGAATAATCACCCAAAGAGGAATAATAAGATCTAAGGGATACAAAATGACTAGGAAAACTAAAAACCTGTGGCTTATCAAGTTTGCTTTGACCGTAGCCGGGAAAAAAGAATGGAAAGAACTAGATAAGAGTAGTTTGGACTGTCAAAAATCTCAATTCAAAGTTCTCATGGATATTGTCAATTATGCCAGGGATACATTTTATGGCCAAAAACACAACTTCAGTAGTATTAAATCAATCGAAGATTTTCAAAACCGTGTGCCGATTAACGACTATGAAGATCTCAGACCGTATATCTTGAGACATACCAAAGGAGAAGAAGATATCCTTTTTCCGGGGAAACCTGTTATGTATGCTACCACGAGTGGCACAACAAAAGAACCTAAATGGATACCAGTCACCAGAAAATATTTCGAGGATTGTTATAACGGTTTGTCAAAACTCTGGCTGTATTCGTTACTAAAGGAGAATCCTCATATTTATGATGGTCCGGAGTTATCAATAGTCGGGAAGCCTGTAGAAGGTTATACAGAGGATGGAACGCCGTACGGTTCTTGCTCGGGGCACGTATATGAAAACATACCCAACTTTTTGAAAGCTGTGCACGTTGTCCCGCAAGAGGTATTCAGTGTCGATGATTATGAATCCAGATACTACTGCTTTATGCGGTTTACTTTGGAGCATCAGATTAAGCTCATTATTACGGGAAATCCAAGCACACTTCTTGCGCTGCATAGAGTTGTACAGAACAACATCGACAATCTGCTGAATGATATCGAGGAAGGTTCGCTGAAAAAGGAACTTATTATTGAACCGGAATTAAGAAGAAGAATAGAGTCCTTTCTAAGGCCAAATCCAGAAAGAGCAAGAGAATTGAAAAAATTGGCTTCAAAGCATACGCCGTTATTCCCTAAGCATTACTGGCCTACGCTGGAGGTAGTGAATACCTGGAAATGCGGAAACAGCGGACTTTACCTGCGCCATGTTGAAGATTTTTATTCGGAGAAGACTAAAATAAGAGAATTTTCTTACTTTTCTACAGAAGCACGTGCCGGAATAGTCCTATCAAGCGAGCAGATTCCCAGTATTTTGGCAGCTCATAGAATGTTTTTCGAATTCATCGAAGTGGATGATATGGAGGGTGCAAACCCTAAGATTCGTTTGGCTTCAGAGCTAGAAGATGGACACAGTTACTACATAATTATAACAAATACCAATGGATTATACAGGTACAATATTAATGATATCTTGAAAGTCGAAGGATCTTATAATGACTTTCCAATGCTGCGTTTCATTCAAAAGGGTGCGGGTGTAACAAGTTTGACGGGGGAAAAACTGCACGAAGCTCAATTAATAGAAACATTTGCGGAGCTGGAGAAAGAGACTGAAATGAAAGCAGTTTTTTTTATAGCTTTTGCGAGTTTTAAATCATCTGCCTATCATGTCTTTATCGAGTTTGATCGCGATTTTCAGATTGAAAAGGTGAAGAACTTTGGGATCGCGCTGGATAAAAAACTTATGCAGGCCAACATAGAATACAAGGCAAAGAGATTGTCTCAGCGAATTAATCCGCCAATCCTGCATTTGCTGGAGAAAAACTCTTTTGAAAAATTCAAGACAACTTGTCTAAATAGAGGATACCGAGACGGTCAGTTCAAGCTTGTCCACCTACTGCATGAAGACCAGCGCCTGTCGATGTTCAACGATCTATCTCTACAGCCTGAAATCAAGTTGTATGAAAGTGCCTGATACTGTTTTGAAAGCTGTTATATTTGACCTTGATGGAACGCTGTATAATAGCAATGCGATCAAGATCGATATGGCGTTTCGCAACATTTCCCAGTTATATATGCTTATTTCCTTGTTAGATGTCAGAAACAAATGCAGAGGTATCGATTTTTACACAAAGAATCGATTTCATGTCAATTTGTTCAATGAGATGCAAAAGCGCACGGGGAAAAATGCGTCCGGCATAGAACAATGGTATTTCGAAGTCTTTTATCCTGGTTTTGTGACCTTGCTAAAGAAAAAATATCGTGCAAGAAAGGAAATGGAAAGTGCCCTGACTTCTCTGAAGCATAATGGCATACATACGGCTGTACTATCTGATTATTTATTCGTCCGTGAAAGGCTGGAAGCGATTCGTCTCGAGTCGGCTCTATTCGATATAATCGCCTCAAGTGAAGACTATGGAGTGCTGAAGCCCTCAAGGAGACCTTTGCTAGATATCGCATTGCAATTGGGGGTGAAGGAGGAGCAGGTACTGGTAATAGGCGACAGAGATGATACCGATGGCAAGGGTGCCGAAATGGCGAAGATGCAATATCTCAATATAAATAAAAGTAAACGTCAGGGCTTGTCGTGCATGCATCTCCTTTCGTATTCAGTAAGCCAATAATAGGGACATTAGGTTGAAGATATTAGAAGGGAGTTGAGATGGCGGTCTGGTACCACCGACTTTCATGGAAAATACTTCAGATGTCCTATGGTATTTACCTTAGAAAAAAATACAGGATTGAACTACTCTCGTTTCCCAAAGAACCCGACCCACCATATATTTTTCTGGCCAATCATGCCCACAGGGCCGATCCGTTTATTCTCGGTGCGTTTTCGAAGAGAGCCATGAGTTATATAGCTAATGTCGAAGCGGTGTCTGTTATAAGAAGAATAGGAGGACGATTGGTTGGAGTTGTTCCCAAAACGAAGGGAAGACCAGATTTATCAGCAGTGAAAAATGTATTTCAGCTATTGCGCAGTGGAAATATTGTCGGAATATTCGCCGAAGGCGATCGCTCGTGGGACGGAGAAACCGATAGAATCATAGAGAATATACCCGGGTTAATCAAAAAAGCCGACACGCCGGTTAGACTTGCACGACTTCGAGGAAACTACCTCAGCCTGCCCAGGTGGGCGGCCACTACAAGAAGCGGGAAAATCTATGTAGAATTTTTCAATCTATCTAAAGATGAAATTCGTTCTCTGAGCAAACACGAGCTCCATAGAAAGATTGCTAGTCTTTTATACAGAAACGACATAAAAGATGATAATATGCAGTCAATTAGATTCAGAGGAAAAAATCTAGCTGCGGGAATACAATATCTGCTCTGGCTCTGCCCTTCCTGCACGGCGCAAGACTCAATATACGGTAAGGGGGATGATATTGTCTGTGCCTTATGCGGTGGGAACTGGAGGCTAGACGGTAATCTTAGGTTCACTCCCAATAATACAACCGGTATGGATCTGAAGGACTGGAGTGACTGGCAGAAAAGTGAGATTCGACGTATCTGTTCTCGAGACAAAGGAGAACCTTTAACCGTGTCCAATAATGTCGAAATGAAAATATTTGAGAATGACGACATTAGGTTATGCGAAAATGGAGACATTACACTTTTCAATGATCGGCTCCTGTTCACATCCCATCATGATGGGGAAAAAGCAGTATTCGATATTGGCGATATTTGCTACTATATTGATAATTTTAACAAATATCTTCAGTTCATATATCGAAGAGAGAAGATCCGATTTAATTTTAAAGGGAAAAATGCCAGTAAATGGATCTATTTTTTTCGTTGCTTACAGGGATATTCATTATAACAGATGTGCGGAAATAGTGGTCCGAACACTTGCTTTGCTAATATTTACTAGTGGACATTCTCAGTAGGTACATATACAAATCAAGGTTTGTTCTGCTATTACTGGTAATTGTTGCAACACTCTTTCTAGCTTTCCAAATAAAAATAGATATAGACAACTCTTTGAAAGCCGATTTTTCGGAGAATGATCCGGATTACATGGTATATGAAAACTTCCGAGATGTTTTTGAAGGTGGCAGTTATTTTATTGCTATTCTTGAATCCGAGAACATTTTCACCTACGAGGTCCTCAACTATATCAGGGAAATAACCGAACAGCTGGAATATATTGATAAGGTAGATCGAGTCCATAGTTTAGCCAATGCAAATAAAATAATAGGATCGGCAGACAGTATTGAAGTTCGCCCCTTGTTATACCAGCTAGGAAAAGATGATCTATCTATAATTAGAGAGAGGACTCTTGATGACGAAATTTTTGCTGATTATCTGATTTCAAGAGACGGTAGATATACTTCAGTCGTGGTTGTATTCGAGAATATGCCCGCAAGAGAATCCGATAGGTTGATACAACAAATCGAACACATAGTTAAAAAAAGCAGTCCCGACAACATTCAGCTGTATTTCACGGGCGACGGAAAGGCTGTATCGGAGTTTAATAGATACACAAATCAAAACTTGAAAACAGGTACCATCTTAATTGTATTGAGCATATCCGTATGCATTTTTCTACTGTTTAGGTCTTTCTATGAGGTTCTCATTATTCTCATAAATATCGGTATAAGCATCGTCTGTACGTTAGGTTTTTATTGTATCCTTGGTTTTGTATTCAATGTAGTCACCGTAATGATTATTCCCATCGTAACGATTTTATCGATTGCTGACTGCATTCATATAATAAAATATTATTACGAAACTCGCAGGGGCCGTTCTAATCGCGAGGCATATATTGAAACAATAAAATATATAGCAGTTCCTTGCTTCATAACCAGCATTACGACAGCCATGGGTCTGTTATCGCTATTCGTCAGCCGCGTTAGACCTGTAAGACATTTTGGTATTGGTGCTGCAGCCGGTGTCATGCTTGCATTTTTTATTTCAATTACAGTTGTCCCTTTTTTATTGACGTTGCTTCCCATTCCGAAGAGTGTGGGTGGGAAAAAAAATTGGACATCGTTTTTGCATTGTATTAGTAGCTTTAGTACTAAGAATTATAAATACATATTGATTGGATCCATTACAGTCATATTATTAGCGATGGTTGGTATTGCTAGGATACGTATAGAATCGAATCAATTAGAGTGGTTTCCAAAAAACAGCATGTTTTACAGATCGACTCGGGTTTTGGACGATCATCTGTTCGGAATGGGTAGTTATGAGATAATAGTTAACGGTGAAGAAGATGGGTTAAAAAATCCTGATGTCCTTAATAAAATTGACGAGTTGTCCTCGGATATAAATAAACTGCCTCACGTTAAAAAGGTCGTATCAGTCGCGGACTACGTTAAACGAATCAACAAAGCACTTCATGAAAACGACATAACGCATTACGTTATACCGGACTCGCGACTGTTAATTGCTCAAGAATTACTGTTGTTTTCTCTTTCAGCGGCCGGAAGGAATGAGCTACAGAGTTTTGTGACCCCGGACTACTCCAAAGGAAGGATCTCCGTAAAGACGGTTGCCATGCCTTCCGAAATACTAGTTAGTCAAGGTAAAAAAATAGAAGAGATGGCGAAGTCAGCTTTTCTTGAGATAGATGTTCAAACGTCTTTAACCGGAACACTGTATCTATATGGATTAAACCACAAATACATATTGGAAAGCCAAATAAAGAGCTTTAGTCTGGCCTTTGTAATTATATTGGGTTCTTTATTTTTAGCCTTTCGTTCACTGAAATATGGAATGCTATGTATATTTCCGAATTTTATACCGATTGCATGTATTTTAGGTATAATGGGATGGTTCACGATAACTCTCAATACTGCAACTGTCATGGTTGCATCGGTATCATTTGGTATCGTGGTTGATGATACCGTACACTTTCTGTCCAGGTTCCGAAAAGAAAAAAATGGAAAAAACGTCTCAACGTCAAGGGTACTTGAGAATACGACCGTGTTTGCCGGAGAAGCGATGATTTTCACCACTTTGGTAAATGTTGTTGGTTTCTTGGTTTTATTGATATCTGGATTTCAACCGACTCGCGAGTTCGGTATACTGGTAGCCCTAAGTCTTTCTGTCGCTTTGATCGGAGACCTGGTCATTCTTCCGGCAAATATTATGTTCATGAGAAGACGTTTTAAACTGTAAAATTGAGCTCGTTTTTCTAGAAATCGTAATCAAGCGAGATAAAGTAAAAATCTTTTTCTCTGAATCTGCCTAAAAAATCATCGCTTTCACCGTCAAAAACAGAAATTCCCATTGAGATCCAAAAGTTGTCCAAAGGACTGACACTTAGTGTAACTTTTCCATAAATACTACTGCCGAATATGTTGTATATACCTATTAAATCAACTTCAACTGTGTCGTACGCAACCCGTTTTTCAAGATTGGCGGTAATACTGATTTCATTTTTCTCTTCTTCGATTGTTTCCGTGACGAATATTTTTTTATATAGAAGACTCGCATTGATGTAACTATCTTCGTGGCTGGTGTCTATTCCTATACCTGAGGTGATGGTATTTGCTTCAACATAATCGATTGCTTCTGTACGTTGATAGCCTTCACCCAACGACAATGAGCATTCCCCACGTATTCCCCATCGATCGACAACGGTTTCAAAGTCAAGTCCGATCATATGGGTCAGTGGATATTGAGCAAATATCTTCGTGGGTGGAAAACTGTGTTCGATTCGATAGGAGGGGAAATCCTGAAATCCTCGAAAGTAGTAGAGTGAGCAGTCCGTTTTTCCAATTGTGAAAAAACAGCCTGTTCCAAACTCAATATTTTCAATTGTTTTCTCGGGTAGTTGTTCGTTCAAGGGAAGAGGCAAATAAACCACATTGTAAGGTGAGCTTTCCTCATCTAACTCATCATAAACACTCTTTGCAAAGAAAGGAATCACATTCAGTTCAATCGTGAAGAAATCAAGCAAATCCACAGAAAACATTGACATAATGATTGGAATTTTTGCCTGATTTTTTTCAGAATCGAGAAAAACACTGGATAAATCTATTGGATTAAGAATGTCGAGGGGAGATATTTGATCTAGTTTGCCCCATGTTTCTTTCAAATAGCCCAGTTTTGCATCAAAGCTATCGAAATGGATATGAAGATACGTTTCATCAATTGCGATATTTTCAGCAGTTGGGGCTGCCTCTCTTGTTGATAGCAATCCTGTCAAACCACCCCCGACGCCGATTGATAACCACTGCGTCAGATCACAGACCTCTTTTACCGTTACGGCCGTTCTCTGTTCATAAATCTGATTGGTGTTGGGATAATATATACTCCGTGTGCTCAACGATCCTCCTAGGCAATACAGTGGAATGCTGAGAAGTAATAAAAGAACTGATTGAATCGTGTAAAAAACGTGC
>JAEORY010000181.1 GCA_016840645.1 Candidatus Borrarchaeota archaeon
GACGATCGAAGATTCGGGTGTCATGTTGCCCGATGGCTATGTATGGTGGATCGGCAATCCCGGCCGTGGGATTCAGCGGCCTGTATCCGAAGGCGGTATTTGGGATGACAGATGGCCTGCAATGCCCAAAGCCAAACGTGAGTATATAGGAGTAAATTTAGAATTAGAGAAACGCTTCAGCAACAACTGGGTTGGGGGTTTCTCCTACACCTGGAGTCATTTGTGGGGCAACTACTCCGGCTTGGCGTGGACTATGACCGGTCAGGAAAGTCCAAACTTGGGAGCCTGCTTTGACAGATGGTTCCAGCCCTATACATGGCAGATGGAGCCAATTAATGGCACTTTACCCACCGACAGGCCCCACTATGCCAAGATCTGGGGTAGTTACTCGTTCGACTTCGGATTGACAGCAGGATTAATCGCCAGTGCATACAGCGGAACTCCTGTGACAACGATGTTGTACGCTCCTGTCTCATGGTATCCGGATGGCTTTTTTACGGATGGCAGAACGCCTTTTATGATGCTCGCGAATCTCTATGCAGAATACAACATAAAACTGAGTGGAAATACAAGGCTCAATTTCAACATCAACGTCGATAATCTCTTCGATAACAGTACAAAAATAAGAATTCACAACCGTATCAACAATGCCAGGCTTGCTTTTTCAGATGAAGATAAAGCAACCGGTCAGATTGACTGGAGAACATTGCCCTATGATCCCAATCCCATGTATCTGATGCCTGAGGCTTTTTATCCTCCCCGATCGGTCCGTCTCGGAGTCAAGTTCATCTTCTAACAGAGAACACGCAGATCAAAGGTCCTCCCTTCACTTGAAGGGAGGACCTTTTCCATTTAGGAAAGTATTTTGATATAATAGAAATGTGTTTTATGAGAAAGAACAATAGGAGAAAATCTATCTGAGAAGTAAACAATTTTTATTATATCCTCCCAAGAAAGAAAACCAGGGAAAAACCAATGTTATGAGAGAGAGCTAATGAAAGCAAAAATATTTCTCCTATTCGTGATTTTCATCGTCCTCTTAACGTCCCTCAGTTGTCAGATGGGCGGAACTAAAGTCCAATTATCTGCAGAAGAAGAAGAATTTCTCTCCAAAACACAGTATATCATCACCTCCGAAGAAAAAGACATATTTTTATCTCTGTCCTCCGCTGAAAGGCAAAATTTTATCCAGGAATTCTGGAAAAAACGGGATCCTGATCCCGACACCGAGGAAAATGAATTTAAAGAACAATATTTCACACGAATCGAGGAAGCCAACAAGTTTTTCGGTGACAGAGGGAAAGAAGGATGGCTCCAAGACAGGGGAAGAATTTACATCCAGCTCGGTCCGCCTGACCAGAGAGAAGCATACCCCACGGGTCAAACATTTTATGGATTACCCATGGAAATCTGGTATTACGGGTTTTACCCTATTGTATTTATCGATAGATACAAAGACGGGACGTATCGACTTGAGCCTATGAGTGCCCGGAACATCACCGAGATTACAAGGGCCACGGAAGAATTAAAACCAAAAATAACCGATGAAGAAAAAGCTGATTTTGATTTCGATTTTGAAATAGATATCAAATCTATAGGAGAAAATAGGGCTCTCGTCCAGGTATCGATTCCCTACCGCAAGCTTTGGCTTTCTAGCCAGGACGATCAACTGAAAACGTCATTAATTCTATCCTTAGAAATCTATGATTCCAGCGAGCAAAAGATTTGGGATCTTCAAGAAAATTACCCCATATCCATCAAAGAAGATGAGCTGCTCAAGTTTGAAGATACAAAATACATCATCGAAACGTCGGTTGAACTCAAACCGGGAAATTACACTCTCATAATCAATTTAAAAAATACAACCGATCAAAGAAAAGCAAGCAAAAGAGCGAATTTCAGAATTAAGGCGTCTTCGAAGTCTTAGGCAAAATATTTAGCATAAATATTTGAAGTGAGACAGAAATGAGAAAAAAAAATTTTATAAAGTCAATATTTTTCATTCTACTACTTGTAGCTTTAGTTGGGGTGGCGTCTTCACAAGCAGGACGAGGGAACGCAAGAATAAACGGTTTGGTACTTGACGAAGACGGAAATCCTGTAAAGGATGCTAAAATCATGCTGGAATTTTTGAGTCACGAAATAGAAGATATCGAAACAAAGACCGATGAGAGCGGGAAATGGGCCATAATCGGGCTTGGAACAGGTATGGCCAGAGTTACTGTAACTGCTGATGGCTATATTCCAACGGCGACAGAAATCAGAATTCAGCAATTAAGCCGGAATCCGCTTGTCCAGCTCACATTGAAGAAGGGTGGTTCATCTTCGAAACCTGTCATCGAGGATGAGCTTACCATTGAACTGTTCGAGAGAGGGAATAATTTGTTCGCTGAAAAAAAATATGATGAGGCCATTTCTGTTTTTGAACAGTTTCTCGAAAAAAATCCCAACGTCTATCAAGCACACCTCAATATTGGCGATTGCTACAGGGAAAAAGGGGAGCTCGAAAAAGCCATTGAAGAGTACAACATCGTACTGGAGCATGCAAAGGAGGATGAAACCTCAGGAAGAGAAATGACTGCAAAAGCATTGGCCAATATAGGCGACTGCTACCTAAAAAGGGGAGATTACGAAAATGCCCAGGATTTTTTCAGAAAATCCATTGAATCTTATCCAGAAAACGAAATCCTTGCATACAACGTTGGTGAAATCTTCTTTGCTAGCCAGAAAGTGGACGAAGCCATCCACTATTTTGAGCTAGCTTCACAGATCAAGTCGGATTGGGGACTCCCCTACTGGAAGTTAGGCTATGCTTATTTGAACAAAGGTGACAATGAGAGCGCTTTGAAATATTTCAAGAAATTCTTGGAAATCGACCCCAACTCCCCTGAAGCCCCAAGCGTACAGAGTATCATTGATTATCTTGAAAAATCGGAATAGCTTGGCTTATTTTTTTTAACTTAGCCCTGTTAAATAGCATATCGAAAGAATTAGTTTTCCTTATATCAAGAGTTGTTCCCATTCCACATCAAAATATTATCAAAAATGCCATATAACAGAACCCTGTATCTTATTGTTATTACCATCGTTCAAACCAAGATATTCGGTATGCCAATAGGAATATTCCCCTCCAAATTCGAGGTCTTTTATGGGCGAAAACATCAAGTTAATGAATAACGTCTGATTTTTCGCCCTGTCACCATGATTAATATCACCTGAATCAACTGCATCTGTACCGAAACCGCTATTTAAAGTGAATGATTTGTTAAGGGCATAAGAAATTTGAGCCCAGCCTCCATGCGCGAGGATACTTTTTTCTTTGTCAATATTTATTCCCTGGCCGATACCAGCAAGAAAAGCATCCAGGTTTCTCCCCAAAAAAAGCTCTCCTTTTATTGTTACCTTATCCAGCAAAGGGATCAAAATGTCAGCGATAACCCCCCATTGGGGAGCTATCCAGCTGTTATTATCCGGGATTTCTGACATATTTGTCTTATCAATCTCTTCCTTACCATACAATCCTCCCACTCCCAACTCCATCAATTTATTGGATAAAGTTTTTTTGGACACGCTGACTCTGGATTCCATGAGAGGCCAGCCTGAATCAACACCGGTATTGTGTGCTTCACTTAAAATACCTGTGTTCCGGTTAACACTGAGTTGAGTCTTCAGGTGAAATTTATTTGATAATTCAATGTCGCAGGTAAATCGCGCCTGTGTCCGGCGAAATCCAATATTACCCGCGTTCCAAAGATACCCATTGGTGTTTAGAGTAGCTGGTCCCAGAGGCCCAATCACATCCCAAGCCTGTCCCAATAACAAGTTCCATTTCGTAAAATTAAAAACCATATACAGATGTCTTACCCGGGGCCTAAAAGAATTATCACTGGTTTTGTCAAAAAAATCTATCTCAGCCTTCCCATTAATCTCACCATTCCAGACTTTTGGTCCCACAAGATCGAATCCAAAACGTTAGTTTTGAATTGTTGCAACTTCTGCCTTTCTTCGTTATCGATGACATTATGGAGTACGATGCCGAAGACTTACCTCTATATCTCAAAGCATCTCTTTCAATAAACAATAATTTTATGGTGTATTCATACTTGATTTAACAAAAAAATTCTAGAAAATAATTTATATTTCTAAATTTTCATGGAGAAGAATTTGTATTGAAAATTCATCCTCACAGCCAACTTGTGTGCAATTTGAAAATGAACAATTGGGAACCGTCCGCCCTTCTGACTTTGCATCATTTATGGGCTTTTAAGCTTGACGACTCGTTGTTTTGATCATCTATTCTTCTACGCAATCAATTTTCACAACAAAAACTTGATTATTGGCAAGGATGAACAAAATATTGGGGATAAAGGAAGCCCCATTCGCATCTAATAAATAGAAGGTCTATAAGCACTTTAGAAAAAATCACATTGAGGATAAAAATGGTCAAAAAAATTGCGGGCAATGCTGTTCACATTTGAGTGGCTAATAGTGAACTCCATTCGATTTCAATGGTATAAATTATCGTTATTGGGAAGCTAACAGATCCAGAACAACACAGAGCTTAACTCATAAAACGCAAGTTTTCGTTTTATTTCCTTTTTTCAATCTCCTTGTATTCCATTATTTTATTCGGAATATTGTTTATATATGTTTTTTTCAACAATTTCCCGGATTCGTTTCATGGCTAAATAGATTTCATTGTATGATGTGTAGAGAGGAACAACACTCATGCGGATGTTATCGGGCGGCCGAAAATCCGGAATAACTTTTATTGCTGGGGGGGGCGATTGAGTCATTGCTTGATAAATTCGGTACGCTTCCGGATGTTTGAGTGCAACATGAGAGCCCCTGATTTCAGGATTTTTAGGGGAACCTAGTTCAAAACCGAGAGGGAAGAGCCATTGTTCAGCTAGATAGATTAAATATGCTGCCTGGTGAATACTTTTTTTCCTGAGATTATCCCTACCAGCTTCTAAATGAATATCAAGGGCCGGTTCCAATGCTGCTATAGAAAGAGAGGGGGGAGAGCCAACCATAAACCTTTTTACTCCTGGAGATGCTTTATATCTTGGTGTGATAAACGGATCTTGAGCTCCCAGCCAACCCCAAATGGGATTCTCCAGGTCATTTTGTAAATCTCTCCGTACATAAATAAAAGCGGGACAGCCAGATCCGCCATTCAAATATTTATATGTACAGCCAACGGCTAAATCAGCTTTAGTATCGCCTAAATCGATAGGAACAGCCCCGACGGAGTGACTGAGGTCCCAGAGCACGAGTGCTCCTTTCTCATGAGCCCACTGATTTACTTTTGCCATATCATACAAAAAACCGCTTTTATAAGCCACATGGGAGAAAGTGACCAACGCAGTTTCTTCATCTATCTCTGATTGTATAGCTTCATTCTTGATAGTAATGTCATCGTCACTTGGAATAAAAACCAGTTCATGTTTATTCCCCAGAAGCTTAATAATCCCTTCGAGGATGTACACATCCGTTGGAAAATTTAAGTCAGCGGTGATAATTTTTGTACGGTCTTTCTTGAGTTGTAATGCAGCAACTACCAGCTTATAAAAATTGACAGAAGTGGAATCGGAAATGAGAACTTCCTCCGGTTGTGCACCCACTAGTTGCGCCAGTTTGGCATTCACTCGTTCACGACGAGAACCCATATGCCGGCGCGTAACTTGTTCACCCCATTCTTTTTCAATAACATTCTGCATGTATTTAATCGTAGATTTTGGTAAACGACCTAGTGAATTCCCGTCAAGATAGATGGTGTTTGGGTCTGTGATCACGAATTTATCCCTAAATGATCTTAGCTTGTCATTCGAATCGAGTTTCCTGGCCAGGGATATATCAGTGCTTGTAAATTGCAATGAACTATCCGGTCTTTCTGATTTTTGTTTGCTAAAGCCTAAAAATGGCATCAAAGATATAGCATAATAACAAGTCGCGTGATGTAAGAACTGATCAATATCATTCTTTTTTTTTGCCATATTGGCCCCAAACATTCCGTGAATAGAAAAAGCCATTACAGCGAAACAAACTGATAAAACAGCTATCTTACCGATACTTCTCTTGGCCATCAGAACCTCCTTTTGTAGGGACGATACCCTAAATGAGCAACGATGTAGTTTGAAAGAGGACAGCTTGATAACAGTGTTTCTGCACTCATCTCAGGTAACGTTTTTAAGCTATTAAAATGATTTAAAAAAGTCAAGATATTTTCCTAGTTGACAATATTTCAATAACTTATATCATGTGCCGATAATCTTTGATAATGGGAACCATCACAGATTGCAGATTAAAATCTTTAATTTGGACGATACTTCTCTGAAATCCTGCTCCATACCATTTTTATGGAATATTTTAATGGCAAAAATTATTTTTATAAATATTTTAATTGAAATAAGTTTGAAAAAAAATATAATAAACATAAAATAAAAAATAAATTTAATTAAAAAGGAGGTCTCATGAGAAGAGTGATTTTCAGGTTATTGGCATTTGTAGTTATTTTTTCTTCATTAATTTATTCCCCGCTCGCAGGTCAGAAGGCTTCTGAGAAAGCCTTAAAGGATCTTGACAAGTTTATCATGAGCAGTATGGAAGATTGGAAGATACCCGGCTTAGGTGTTGCCATCGTCAAGGATGGCGAAGTCATTTTCTCAAAAGGATTTGGGTATCGCGATGTTGAAAAAGGATTGAAGGTAGGCCCAGAAACAATATTTAACATTGGATCCAACTCGAAAAGTTTTACGGCAACCTGCGCAGGAATTCTGGTCGATGACGGAAAGTTGGAGTGGGATAAGCCCGTAAAGGATTATCTGCCCTTTTTTGAGCTTAAAGATCCCTATGCCTCACTATGTGCAACTCCTAGAGATTTGCTCAGTCACCGTACTGGTTTGCCTCGACATGATACTTTTTGGGATAATTCGCCCCTTTCTCGCAAAGAAATCATCATGCACTTGAGATATCTTCCTCCGAGTGCAGGATTCCGACAGATTATGCAATACACAAATAATATGATTATGACAGCGGGATATTTAGTCGGACATATAGCAGGAACGACTTGGGAAGGATTTTGCAAAGAACGGATATTGGATCCTTTAGGAATGAAAGATACTAATTTTTCAAACGAGGATTCCAAGAAATCCGGCGACTACGCTCTTCCTTATTTATTACAAGATGGAAAGTTTGTAGAAATTCCTTACCATGATGTTCACCAGATAGGACCTGCAGCGGCAATGAATTCCAACGTCATTGATATGGCAAACTGGCTGAAGCTTAATTTGAACAAAGGAAAGTTTAATGGGAAGCAGATTATATCTGAAGCTACGCTTAACGAACTCCATACTCCTCAGGTAGTGGAAGGCAATTCAATCCCCTATTATGTTACCTATTATCAGACTTATGGCATAGGGTGGAGGATTACGAACTACAGAGGACATATCATGCTCTATCATGGCGGAGGCATTGATGGCTTCCGGGCTGAGGTGTTTTTATTTCCCCAAGATAACATAGGAATGGTGGTCTTCGTAAA
>JAEORY010000182.1 GCA_016840645.1 Candidatus Borrarchaeota archaeon
TCCCAATCCTATAAATCCTAATCCCACAAATCCCGTTAATCCTAATCCGATAAATCCCGGTGATCGGTGTGCTTGTAAATATGAAGATTGGGAACAGTGCAGAAGGTTTGTGTGGAAAAAGAAGTGGGAAGATTGTAAGCATTTGATACCTAAATTCGAGGAGGATAATGATGGATCAAATTAGAAATCTCATTCGAGCACTCTATCATGCCGTAGGCAACAAGCGTTATATGCACGACATTGAAAAGGTGCTGGAGAAATTAGGGGAGTTGGATTTGAGTAGATCTGAGAAAGAATCGCTTCAGTTTTTAGCAATTGATTTGGAACGTCTTCAAAACGATTGTGATCGCTATCAACGACAGGCCAAGCAGCCTTGGTTGCGATAGGAGAAGGTATGAAAGTTTTATTTGTGGACGATGAAGATATTATTGTACGAACGATGTCGGATTTATTTGAAGGCCAAATTGATACTTGTACTACAGTATGTGATGCAATTCAAAAATTGGAAAAAGAGAAGTACAGTATCGTAATAACGGACTATGCGTTACCTGATGGTGGTGGTGCAAGAATAGCTAACTATTGTATAGCTAAGAACATACCCTGCGTTATAAATTCTGGATATTCGAGAGAGCAGATGGAAGGGATATCAAGGAAACTTCAGATAGTAGATAAGATGGAGTGTGTAGAGTTCTTAGTAAAATTTATGAGTGGGGGTGATGAATGAAAAAGTTTGAATACATATGTCCTTTTTGTAATACAAAGAATGAAATTTCTGTTGAACATGATGATGAGTTACAGATAGTAGTTTGCTCTCCGAATGACGGTGTGGGTTGTGAACGTGTTTTTGTTGCTTACAATTCTTATTCTGGGATGGAGTATTATTGTTTAATAAATTTTGAAAAAGTAAAAAAGTGCCGTCATGACATCAAGAATAAACTCACTCAGATCGCTTTAGCAACAGGTTATATAGAACAAACATGTAAAGCTAAAAAGATAATTAATTTGAACGTGCAAGAGTTAAAGCAATTAATTGAGAGTATAGATTGTGACGAGGAAGAAACAGATGGAAATTAAGTCTGAATTGTTCAAGGAAAACAAAGACTTAAAATTTATTAAAAATAGTTCTAAAGTTTTCCAAAAAAATGACGACTAGATATATAAGTGGACATTGAGACAATGGCCACACAATAAGGGGGTAGGATGAAAACAACTTTTAAAAATTTCAATCAAAGCCGAGACGGCATCGTCGTAACTTCTTGGAAAGACCAAGAAATTTTGATGGAAGTTGTAAAGAGCCGAAATCCTTACGGTGGTCCTAATCTCCATTTGTTTTAGAGGAAGCTGCAATAACGCAGCAATAACAAGGGGGTAAGATTATGAGATTTTTAGTAACATTTTTGTTTTCGGTTTTAGTTTTTGGTTGTGGTTTTGAGCCAGTGGACAAAGAGGCGATGCAGCAGGGGGAAGAAGCTGAAGTTTCCACAGTTTCTACAACTTATTATTACAATGAGGATGATGCTTACGGTGACTTGCATGTTGCTGGATATATTTCACCCATCAACATTTCGGTAAACGATACTCCATACCGAGATTCGGAAGATTTTTATACTCAAGAATTAGCTAGATTACAAAAAGAGGTTCGAAAAGAGTACCCAGATCATAAACTTAGTTTCGATGCTGCCGTAGGTCTGAGGAATTTTAAAGCTGGTATGTATGTCTTTTTGGTTGCTTCAAGCGAGAATGGTATTGCCAGTGAATCCTATGTAGATTCGTCGGGTAAGTTTGAATTTAGATTTTATGATGATGTTCCCGTAGATAAAAAAGCTCTTTATACTCTTCGTGCATCCAAGCGTATCGGCTTACGATTAACGAATGGTAATGATGTCATAACTTGGTGCTACAATATGTATGCCGAAAAAGAGATGGCTCTTGAAGCGAATCCTGTCATACTAAGGCATTTCCATACTACGATTACTAAGTATCAATGCAGCGATAATAACCAAGGTATCCAGATTCCAGAGCAGGACGATTTCTATACCGATACTGTAGACCACAGCGTTGACTTTTCTGAAGTTGGTGATGAATATAATGCTGCTGAAGATGCGATTCGAGAAGAGATTGACGAATTCGTCGCTGATGTAAATGATGATGATGAAAGAAAATCAAATAAGAAATAAGTGTCTTACCCCTATAGGTTGAGTTGCTTTAGTCAACTCGACCTATTTTAGGAGGAGAATGTTATGGCTCAATACATTTACGAACCACATAGAGAAAGTTCTAGTCTTTTTATCGTATGGAAAGCCGAAGGTGGGATTAAAGGAGTGTGTTCTCCAACCTACACTAAGATGGATTTTGTTTATCGAAGTGTGGACGAGGTCAAAGAATATTTCCCTGATGCTATCTCTAAGGATGAGTATGGGGATTTTTTTTAGTCTTTGTCTACTTTATCTAGTGGTCCTGTATAGTCTTCAACTTCTACATCCAAATTAAAAAATTCGGAGTAGATGAGTACTGCTTGCGGAGTGTCTAGGTCACACACCTCTTGAGTTTGTCTATCATACAGATAGGCCCACGGACCTCCAGTGAATTTCATATATGAGGTTTCCGATCCGTTCGGTACTTTGAATCGAAGAGCTGATTTTCCCGTCATAGCTTTAAGTCTTTGTCGTAGTGTCATAACTTCCTTTACATAAAATTCGGGTATTATTATCTACAATGGTTTTAATTATTTTGTCTTTTTCATATAAATCTTCTGCTGCTTTTATAAAATCATAGAGAGTTTTAATTCTATATTTATAATAAAGAATTTTTGCTGTTTTCTCACCTACCCCATTTAGAGAACGTTGTACTGGTAAATATCGATAGGATAATCGATATGGCTCTAATTTCATCTACCCTCCTAAGATGGGATGTTGCTGTGGTGGATCGCTCGGTTAAACTCGCGGATCTTGATTTTCTTTCCTTGGTATTGCGCTGCGACAGTCTTGGGAAAGTATAACTCACATCCAGATGAACATCTTAGGATTAGACGTAACTTACCGCTATTTCCCACCTCGTTTATCTCGAAAGGATAGTAGTGACCATCTTCAAATTCGAAGTCCTTCAGGATCTTCTCAGGGATTTTTATGGTGTTATTTTTTAAAATAGTTGTGAATTGCATATTAAGGTTCTCCTTTCCTTGTGCTGAAAGGTTATATACAATAAATTCTTGTATTACAAGAGAAATAAGATTTATATCCTATAATATAATTAAAAACAGTGATTTATAAGGTAGGGTTTGGTTTGTATGCTTCCGTAAAAAAAACGGAAGCAGGTCATATAAACGTAATCAGTTAGAATTATTGGTTCATTGTTTGCTCGCTTCTATCTGTGCTGCTGCGTCCACGGCTTCGTTATCTGGATGACCTGCATGTCCTTTAACCCATTCCCAAGTAATAGTGTGAGGTTTGGTTAATTCTAAGAGTTCTTTCCAAAGCTCATCGTTTTTAACAGGTTTTCCTGCCGATGTTTTCCAGCCATTTCGTTGCCAATTCTTAAGCCAACCTTCAGTAAAAGCGTTTATAAGATATTTACTATCGGTAACAACCTTTATTTTACAAGGCTCCTTGACGATCTTAAGACCTTCGATAAGAGCCGTCATTTCCATCTGGTTATTCGTTGTTGCGCGAGCACCACCTTGGATCTGTCGTTTGTAATTACCGTAGCGAAGAAGGGCTGCCCAACCGCCCGGTCCAGGATTTCCACGACAAGAGCCGTCGGTGATAATTGTGATCTCTTTCATTAAGTTATCCTTCAACTAAAAAAGGGCCGTAAAAGCCTTTTACTTGTAGTTTTCGCCAGCGGTTTAATCCTTTTTTTTCCGTTAAGGTGTCGTGGTTGTCAAAATAATCCTCCATATCTTCCGCTGTTTCTTTCACACTATAGGCGAAAGATAAAGCATCTTCATTGTCTGGATTCTTTTCGATAACTTCTTTTGCGAGATTGATAACTTTAGTACATAATTCGCAACCCATGTGCTATCCCCCCCTTAATTATAACGGCTCCAATCTGGATGTGATTTATCTAGCTCTGTATCTTGTTCAGTTACGTCTTCAAAATGAACACTGCTAAAATAGATCTCAGGAAACTCTTCTAGGTAGACATCGGTTGAGTAGTTATCCACTTCTGTGTGAGCTATGGTATAAGTTGAGCCTACAGTCAAATATTGAGCTGCATGTTCTTTGTCTGAATCATAACCGTAAGCAATAGACTCTTCAGTTACTTTGACTTTGTGTCCTTGCAGAGCGTAAATATTCATCATAAGATTCCCTCTTTAGTTCTCATCTCATGGATGTCAGAGTAAAGAAATCTTCTTCCGCATCGGATACAGTAGTCTTCTTCTGCGAGACGTAACGAAGGTTGCTCCCGACCTACAAGAAGTACGCCATCTTTACAGGAAGGACATTCGCTGCGATACATGCTGGTTTCGGAAGCTCTCTTTAGTTCCGAATGCTTCACAACGATAGGTTCTAACTTATGATTTGCACAAATTTCTTCATGAGTAGGGTATGACATATTTTAGCCCTTTTTTAACTTTTGTTTTAACATATGTTGTAAAGCTTCTTGTCCTCGACCACATTTGTTCAACACTTTAGCCGCATCTATATCAAAGTTCCCTCCAGACGTATAGGTCATAAGAATTATACACATACGTTTGAATATAATGCTTTGCTTTTCAATAACCTTGCAGGTAACACTGAGCTTTCTTCTCAGCTCTTGTTCGTCACAAGTAAGAATATCATCTTTGAATT
Organism: Candidatus Borrarchaeota archaeon; assembly: GCA_016840645.1. Next base: position 4,791 of record JAEORY010000182.1, read on the forward strand.
TAGCCATCCCTTTTTCGTGTTTCATAACTTGAGAGAGGTCTTGAAATAAATTCTCAATGACAGTATCTTTATTTTTTAGAAGATCCATAAAAAGATCAGTGAACTCATCTTTGGTCATTTTAGATCCTTACCTATCGAATGAGACGTTATTAAAAATATTTTCAATAATAGTTTTACAATCATTTAATTTTAAAATTAGGTTAAAGGATTTTTTTAATTCACGCTGTAAGCGAGAAGCATAGAGATCAACAAAATTTAAACTTTCTTCATCTAAAGAAACAACCCATCTCTTCCAATGATAAAAAGTAGGCTTAGAAATATTAGCCTTTAAACAAGCACTATTAACTGTGTAGCCCTGCTTAATAAGCTTAAGAACTCGTTTAACTTTTTTTTATTAACTTCAGTATTAGGTTCTCTATTCAATATTATTTATGACCTTCAAATAATCATCTCCATTACTACTGGCTTTGTACGACACCATCAAGCAACACTATAATCTAAGGTATCCATAAAAGCTCCCTTTGTGTATATTCGATTTGTTATTAACATATGTAGTGTATTAAAATCTAGGGATTATTATGGTAGATCTTCTTTTGAAAGACACACGGATTTCTCGCCTGTATTTACCGCAGGTTACAGTTGCGATTATAGATTGTGTACAGTATAAACCAGCAAGACGTGTCCTCCAGCATTGTATTAATTTGTGTGAATTTGCAGCAGCGAAATTTTTTACCCATGAAACTGTGGACGATCCTTATGTTGTCCCAATTGAGAAGATCACTTCCAAGCAAGGCTATTCAGAATTTGTAGTAAAGAAATTAGCAAATTATATTTCAACCGACTTCGTCCTTATCGTTCAAACGGATGGCTTTATTGTAAATGTAGATAAGTGGAGTCATCAGTTTTTAGACTATGATTATATCGGTCCTCCGTGGCATCCTTCTCAGCTTCAAAAAGGGATTGATCCCAAGTGCCGTGTTGGGAATGGAGGGTTCTCGATGCGAAGTAGACGGCTACAAGAGTTTATTAGGGATGATCCAAACATAGCTGAAACTCATCCCGAAGATGTTTGTATCTGTCAGACGTACCGACCTTATTTGGAAGATAAGGGCTTTACGTTTGCTCCAGTCGAACTGGCGCACAAGTTTGGGTGTGAGAATTATATTTGGAACAATGCCTTCGGGCATCATTGTTATTTTTATTTACATCCTGCGAGGTAACCACCTTTATAAAATTATTTACATAATAGCACTACCTGTATATATAATTGTTTTGGTTATTTTCAAATAGGAGAATTTGATTTGAAGTATTTGTTTTCGGTTTTGTTCGTAATGTTTCTTTCGTTACCTGCATTTGGAGATGTTGTTTTTACTTTCAATAAAGGAGCGAGTTTGTCTGACTCCGATAAAGAACACCTTACTAAATTAATAGGTGACGCTGGAGTTGAAAGCGTGGAATCTGCACTTAAAGCAGGTGTTAAATTGACTCTTGAATTTTATGATGATGAATCTCTTTTAGATTGGTCTCCAGTCGGAGCTAAAGAACCACGCCATGAACCTAGACCTAAACCAAAGCCAAGACCAGCATCTACGCCAAACTGTCGAGTAAAAGCTGAGTTTGATCGAGGTGGTAGTGGGGAAGGTCATGTCGATGGTAAAGTTGTTGGGGGTGGATTAAAAGGAGAAGGGCATTCCAGAGAAAAGTGGGATGTTGAAGTGCCGTGTAATAAAGTCGGTGATACGATTGATAGGATTCGGGGGAGATGACTTATATAATTGGGAGATTGTAGGAATTTGATAAAATTCCTTTTCCACATTCTTTACACAAATAACTAAAACATCCCATATATTATTCCTTATAATATAAATCCATCTAGATCATATTCGCCAATATAATTCGCCAATATAAAATTGCATATTAATCATTATATCATCTCTGATTTGTTGTTGTTGAATCTTCTAAATCCATGATCAGTCGCATCCAGCTATCGGTAGTAGCTGTAGAACACCAAGTAAGAATTTTTTTACTCTCCGAAAACCCATCTTGTTCTTCTAAATTAATTTCAGTTATGTTATCTAATTTAGATAAAAGTGCCTTTGCTTCTTTGTTTATAGCAATACAATTTCTCTCTACTTTTTGTCGGAAACCTATTTTTTCTTCTAGCACATTTTGAGTTAATTTTGCATACCATGCTTTGTAGTTGGGATCGTTTTGTTTATCTTTCCATTCAGCATTGAGATGTCTATGATCTTCCATCATTAATTCGTAGTCTTTAATTAAAGCATAGAGATCTGCATTAAAATCTGTAAGCAATCGTTCTATTTTTATAACATATTGAGTCTGTACTCTTTTATTAAAAATAGAATCGTTTCCAGTAACGAGATACTTTGATGCTACTTGTGATTTAAAGGAATCTAATTCGGAAACAAGAGTATTAATACGAGTTAAAAATTTAGTTTGTTTTTGTAACACTGTATCTAAAAATTCATGTATTTCTTTTTTTATATGAGGATTCATAAATATATTGTTCCTTTCTCATCCTATAGCTTGCAAAATATATTCCAACACGATATTTAGTTATATTAATAACTTATATCTTAAAGTCTGTATAGTGTTTAGACAGATGTTACCTTATCATAGGACATATCAACATATTCTACGGTCATTATGTCACTGTCATATTCTGTGAATTTTTTTGTGACGTAAGCGTTTTTAAGAATGAATTTTTTTCCATCCTGAC
>JAEORY010000183.1 GCA_016840645.1 Candidatus Borrarchaeota archaeon
AAATTATTACAAATGAAAAAGAAGCTGTGGATTTTCAAACTTTCACTAAGGAAATTCTTGACAGAATGTTAGATGACGAAGGAATTAATATGCTTATCAAAGCGTTTGATTATCCATATGAGGCCGTAAAATGGTTTGCATCAAGAAAATTAAGGGACTTAAGCGATAAAAGTTTTGAACTGCTTGTCCATGCTATAAAAGAAGGAAGTGGAGATATAAGGAAATATTCTATTATAACAGTTGCAGAAATAGAGAATTCAAAAAATATTGATTTCCTTAATCAATTCATTAACGATAATCAATTGAAATACTATGCTGCAGTAGCATTAAGCCGAGGAGATACACAGGTTGTAAATATTTTAATTGAAGGACTTAAACACCCTTCAACATGGGTAAGAGAACATTCTGCTTTAGCATTAGGCAGGACAAAAGATAAGAAAGGCTTTGGTGTTTTAATTGCGGCACTTAAAGATCCAAGACGAGAAGTCCGCGCTGCTGCAGCAACAGCTTTAGGTGAACTGAGAGATGAAAACGCTATAGAGCCATTAATTCAAGCAGTGGCTAATGAAACAGGTGAGGACTACTATACGAAAGGTGCTCTTGTTCGGGAAGCTATCGCTGAGGCCCTCGGGAAAATAGGTGGGGCTTCTGAACGTCTTTTAGAGCTTGCTAAAAATGAGAATATTAGATGGACTATTCGATTTTTTTTCATAGTCGCTTTAGTTGAAATGGGAAACAAACAGGGAATAGATCTCGCAATAGAAGGGATGAATCACTCTTTATGGTATATGCGTTATAACTGTTCAAAGATACTCAAACGATTTGTCGAGGAAAAAAAGATTCCACTTGAGAAAATCAGAAAACCAATTTCATATTTCTTTGATCCTCAACTTTTTCGCTGAGTACTCCAGTTTAGTAAAAATAGAAATCTCTGAATATCAATGATACTCAAAATTCTAAAGGTCAACTTCCTTAAGAAATCAGATTCTTGTTTTTTCTTAAAGCTATGATTTCGAAGTGGCAAAATAAAAATTTATATAAAGTTCAGTATATATGGTCATATGTCGATATATAAAAGACATGAGTATTTTGTATTTTAAAGAGTTTTAGGCGTGTTTATGATGGCTCCAGCAAACATGATTCGTGCAAAGGTATTTAAAGCAATAGCAGATCCTACAAGACTCGAAATAATCTTATTCCTAAAAGATGACGAGAAATGTCAGTGTGAAATACACCCGGAGTTGGAAAAAAGCCAGTCTACTATTTCTCAGCATCTAAAAATTCTTATAGACTGCGGGATTTTGGCTTTCAGACGCGATGGCCAAAAAAAAATGTATAAAATAAAAGAACCAGATGTACTGCAAATTATTGAGTTAATTGATGACATAATAACAAGACATTATTCACAATTTGTTTTGACTTAAACAAACCAAATTGCTTAGGACGAATCTAAGACTAAACTATAAAATAGTTAAATCCTTAAATGGAGGCTTTGCATGTCCCTTGAAATAGAGGAAGACAAGGACGAATTCAGAGTGATTTACAATAACAAAATGATGCATTTCCCCAAGCATCTATATTATTCTGAACAGGATATGTGGGCGAGAGTAGGGGGGTTTAGTGGAGTTGCAACAGTAGGGCTGACTGACTATCCTATAACATTACTTAGAGAAATAACTTCTTTAGAAATTAAGGTTGATCCTGAGACTGTTGTGTCACCCATGGAAGAGATTGGTTTTATAAAATCAAATAAAACTGAATTGAAACTATTTCCACCCGTTTCGGGCAAAATAATTGCTATAAATAGCAAGGTTAAAGACGAACCAGATGCAGTAAGAGACAATTATGAGAGTGGATGGCTGTTCAAAATACATCCAAGTGAGTTAGATTCGGAACTTCGCGATTTAACTATTAATGCTAAGTACTATGTTAAAGTCTTGCAAGAACGTTTGCAAAAAGAATAATAAACTATGTACGTATACAGAGAGATTTAGGAAGATAAGTGCATCGTCTATTGTTAGAATGAAAGTCCAAATTCATATGCCTTTTTAATTGCTTCTTGATTCTCTGAAATTTCTCCTTTTTCATACGCTTTTGCTAAGAGTGTTCCAATAAATCTCATTTTCAAATAATCGAATGACATGTTAAACATGTCAACCAGAGGCTTACAAGCATCCGCTCCTTCTTCCGATGGAGTTACAAGAACGAATTTCTTGCCTTCTAGTTTTCTGTTTGCGACAAAAGGTCTCATTCTGTCAATTAAAAGTTTCATCTTTCCAGTTGGTCCGTACCAGTAAAGCGGCGTACCGAAAATAATCAAATCTGCCTCTTCCATTTTTGGATAAATCTCTTGCATTCCATCATATAGGGGGCAGACGTAATCACCTTTTTTACAAGCACGGCAATCAATACAAGGTGCTATATCATATTCGTACAGATACAATTTTTCGTTCTTATGACCTTTTTTTTCACAGCCCTTCAAAATCCCTTCAACTAGTATGTCAGTATTACCCTTTTTTCTGGGACTGCCAATTAATGCCAGGATCTTCATAATATCCCTCATTAGGTCTTAGTTGTTAATAGAATATTCATAAGGATCTCACTAAGCCTATCTAATTCTTCTATTTTTGTATCTATTTCTTTTCCTAAGAAACCGCTACTAAATATTTCATTATTATTTGGTATAACCCCTATCACTTTATTGGATGGAACAGCATTTTTCAAATTGTCTTTTATTTCTGCTTTGACTTTATTTAACACAAAATAAATTGGTTTACTAATCGTCTCCGCAAGGCTATTTATTTTGTGGGCTAATTGAATCGATTCGTACGATGGATCGACAACCATTATTATTATATCAACTCCACGTTCGACTCCTCTCCCAAAGTGTTCAATCCCTGCATCTGTATCAATAATAGTTAGTTCACTGTCGTCTTTTAACTGAAGATTCTCAAAAAATTCACAGCTCCCCCTCAAGGAAGCCCAGCCCTTTAGGATGGAGAGGAATTGAGGGTGTTTTTCCACTTTTACCAGGGTCTCTCCTCTCTTAAATATAGGCTCTGGGATAGAGATAAGTGGTCTCAAGGCATACCTCTCGTAGAAGTGGAAACGGTTAATGACCTCAAGGAGGATGAGCAGTAGACTGGTATAGCCCGACTCTAGATGAGGATTACTGGGCTGGGGTCTGGTAAACACCCCTATGATTTAGCGTGTGATGAGGTTGAAACTCTAGCTGGTGTAGGTAGAGGACTGAGATCAAGTACAGCTAAAAGCCTCACTGCTTTAGCGTGAGGTAGTTTACATGCAAACATTCCCATTGGACATGCTCATCCTTCTCCGACATCGTGTATTTTTCCAATGGCTAGAAGTTTGATGTTATCTTTCGCAGTAAGATATTCCTCGGGAATGTCTTCTAAACCCCATTTTTTCTCAAATAATTGTTGTTGTCCTCCTCTAGGCATTTTGTCGAGGACACCCCTCTTTCCACCCCAATAGCGGGTGAAATCTTCAGGTAACTCTAATCCAAGATGCCTATGTAAACCAAAATTTGACTCGTCACTATCTATCACAAGAACCTTGTATTTTTTAGCTAAGGCTTTTCCAAGCAATGTGGATATAGTAATTTTCCCACTACCCCCTTCTCCACATACTAACAACTTCATTGGTCTACCTCATTTCATTTCGCATAAGCAGCGACATTTTTACGTTCTTGAGTTAAATATCCGAAAGGGCTTTTATGATTTCTTTGCAGAAGGCTGGAAGGTCATCTGGGGTGCGAGAAGTGATTATATTTCCATCTCTAACAACTTCTTGATCAAGATAAGTCGCTCCAGCATTTACCAGATCATCCTTTATTGCATAAAAACATGTCGCCTTACGATCTTCTAAAAGATTTGCTGATATCAACAACCAAGGACCATGGCAAATTGCTGCGACAGGTCCTTTTTTATGAACCTCTTGAACTAGTTTTATCATCTTAGGGTATCGTCTAAAACGATCTGGGGCATATCCGCCAGGGATAACAATAGCATCAAGATCATCTGAAGATATCTTATTGATATCAATGTCAACTTTTACTGGAAGTCCATGTTTTCCGGTATAGCGTTCTTTCAATCCAGTTCCTATAAGTACAATCTTTGCACCTTCTTCTCTTAATCTATGTACCGGATACCATAGTTCAAGATCTTCGTATAAATCCTCTGCTAAAACTCCAATAGTCTTTCCTTCTAACTTTCCCATCCAAATTCCTCCTTCAACGACAATTTGAAACCTGTATATTCAACACCGCATAAAAATGATATCTATTTATGCAATAATGCATAAAAACGCACTTTTTTATAAGAACTGCTTCTGTATTAGACTTCTAGGGTGTAAAAATGGTGCAAGCTACGATCAATACCAAATTGATGCAGGCAGTTCAAGATATGATTGGGGAACTTTCTACTAGCCTAGGTGAAGATAAATTATCGATTGATAAGCCTACAAGACTTGTTTATAGAATTACTCACGGCCCTGAGGCGCTTCTACACGAAAGTCTAGATGACTTCACACCAGCAGCAATAGTGAGACCAACATCCACGGAAGACGTTCAAACGATCGTTAAACTTGCAGATAAGTATGAAGTTCCGATCGTACCTCAAGGTGGACGCACATGCACATATGGAGCAGAAGCTATGCGTGATTGCATTGTGATCGATACTGCTACAATGGATAAAATCCTTGAAATTGACGAAGGGAGTTATCGAATTACTGCTGAAGCAGGAGTGCGTGTTGTTGACTTTCATAGATACCTAGAAGAAAGAGGTTTCATGTGTGTAGACTTTCCAACGATGAACAAGGCGGCAACTCTTGGCGCGCGCGCTGCCCTTCATGGATATAACAAGTTTGAAAATCGCTGGGGGAGTTCAGCATCTCATATTAAGGGATTAGAAGTCGTCTTACCCAATGGAGAGGCTGTCTGGCTTGGTAGAGGAACTAGTAAACCTACAAAATCAGTTGTAGGGCTTAATATGATGGATCTCTTCATTGGATCAAGGGGAACTCTGGGGGTTGTTACTAAGGTAACTGAACGCTTTATTGATATGCCTCCTAGCTATTTATATGGAATTAGAGCGTTTAAGGACTACGAAGATGGGCTCAAGACATATATAGATCTTAGGAAACCTTTGAATGCAGGTCTTTTATGGAGATCGAAAGCATATCATAGATGGTTTTTAAGTCAAGCTGTGAAGGGCATGCTTGAGATTGATTTCCCAGAAGACGTTGAAATGTTGGTGGATTATCATATTCTAGGCGAGCCTGATGTTGTTGAAAAAATGGAAAGACATGCTATACGGATAATGGAAGACCACAATGGGTTCTGGAGAGACGATATGCCACCCACTGATATTATAGGAAGAATGCATGAGACAATAGAGAAATATATGGGAATGGGAGGGTTATGGAGCGATCGAGTTGTAAATGGAGGAATGGCTAATCGAATAATTCCTCTAGACCCGATGATCCCTGATTCCAGGCTTTTAGAATATTACAAAGAATACCTGAAACTACTTCATGAAATAGAAGACGGTGAAAATTATCCCGCACTAGCAGATAGTATGAAAGTCCTAAATCCAGCAGGACCAGTCCCAGGAGATGTAGGCTATAGCAAGATATGGATACTGCTACTTGCCAATTGGAAAAAATGGGACAATGAAACGCGCAAAGAATTCAAAGACTGGTTCAGACGTCATGCTGAACTAGCATTGCGTTTTGATGGATCAATAACAGGCACTCATGGCTTCATACCGAGAGAAATGGAAGTTGAACTAGTAAGAAAAGAAGTCGGTGAGAAAGCCTACGAGTTCATGAAGATGATCAAAAAAACTATTGACCCAAAGAACATTATGAATCCTAAGGTACGATTCTAGATGGTGTGATCTAAATGAGCGAAGAAATTGATGAACCCTTAACTTTAAAGGACCATGAGCCACAACTATGGACTTGTATTAATTGTTATTGTGGATTATGCATTGAAAGTTGTCCAGCCTATAGAGAGTTGAAAAATGAGGCTGTTTCGGCAAGAGGAATCTCTCAAGTTGCGCTGGGTATTTCTTGGGATGAGATCAAACTCTCAGATTTATTGGATGATATCGTTTACGCTTGTACTGGGTGTAGATGGTGTGACTGGATTTGTTCACAAAATACTCCAATTAAAATCGTCCGAGAGGGCTCAAGAAAAACGAAAGTAAGTGGTGCAACTGTATCAGAAATTCTGAGATCCATGAAAGCAGAAGAAGGAACGATTCCTCCCGAGATTCGAGATGCTCTTAATAACATTGTTAAATATGGTAACCCCTATGCTGGTCCAAAGGCGCAAAAAGACAAATGGGTTGATGATCTGGGCATGAAAATCGATGGTTCAGAGACTATACTCTATGTAGGGTCAACGGTTCCATACGACGATAGGGCCGTCAGAGCTGCAGAAGCATTAATTAGTGTTTTTAAAAAGGCAGAACTCAACTTTAGGATGCTTGGAAGCGAAGAAATGGATAGCGGTGCTTTTCCAAGAATGATGGGTGAAGAAGGTCTATTTTTTGAAATGATGGATCATAACTTAGAGACTTTCGAGAAATATGGAATTAAAAGAATAATTTGTCTCTCTCCTCACGATTACGACACTTTCACTGAATATTACTATGATATGGACAACATCGAGGTCAAGCATTATACAGAAGTACTCTGGGAAATGATTGATAGTGGCAAAATAGAATTTAATAACGAATTTGATCAGAGAGTCACATACCACGATCCTTGTTATTTGGGGCGACGAAGTGAAATATATGATGCTCCACGAAAAATATTGCAGAGCATACCAAAACTAGATTTCGTTGAAATGTATTTTACAAAAGAGAATGCGCATTGTTGTGGTGGTGGAGGCACTGGACTCTGGCTTGATCTCCCTAAAATCAACATGGATATGACGCGTTCTGATGAAGCTAAAGAAAAAGACGTGGATTATTTAGCTGTTGCATGTCCTATTTGCCTGCAGATGCTTGACAGTGCTATGAAGAGCAAGGATTATGAAATAGAGGTTAGAGACATTGCTGAAATTGTAGAAAAAGCAATGTAGCCAATTATTTCTCTCTACCATTTTTTTTTAATTTCTTTAAGAAAAAGAAAGGTGATCTGCAGTCTACATTTCTGAGTGTTTGCATAGTTCGAGGAGTCTGTTCCATTCTTTATCGACGTATTCTTGAATGACATTAATGATTACTTCATTTTTTTCTGGCTTGAATAGGTGTCTGAGTCGTCCTTGATACTTTAGATATTCTTCAATGGGAATCTTAGATGCTTTTTTATCTGGATGGTTTATAGTAAATTTGTGTCCATTATAGACCTCATACAAAGGAAAGAATCGTGATTCGACGGCCAAGCGAGCCACTTGAATGCTCATGCTAGTATCGAATCTCCAGCCTCTGGTGCAGGGTTGAATACAATGCACAAAGGCAGGACCCTT
>JAEORY010000184.1 GCA_016840645.1 Candidatus Borrarchaeota archaeon
GCATGAGTTGCTCAACATGCATGTGGAATGTGACTAAGGAGAAAAAGGAGGGGAGCGAAAATACTGCACCGATTGGTAGATGTCGCAGGCATGCTCCGACTATGAACGGCTACCCAGTTGTTTTTGAGTCAGACTGGTGTGGAGATCATAAACTAGACGAAAACAAGGTGTAAATTCAAACGAAAGGACGATAGATGAGCGATATAGCATGTATCAAGGAGTATAAACTAGGTAGGGTTTCGATTAGCCTTGCTGCGTTTAGAGAGGCTAAAAGAGCGGATTGGAAAGAGATTCTAGGTCAGATGCGAGTTACAAAGGCTTCAGTGGTTGGTTCTAAGGTTATTTATGAGGGTTTTTGTGATTTGTTTGACTCTATAGCTCCAGGCGCAGAGATTCCTGAGTATATTTTCTATCCTAAACGTGGGGCAGACAGTAGTATTGAGAGTATAACAGCGAAAAGGAAAGGTCAGGAGGTTAAACAGGATGATACAGGAAAGATCGACCCAGTTGCAGCCGCAGTCGGGCAATCAGCCCCAAATGCAGGTAATACAAACGAAGTCAGTCTCCAAAAAGCAGTTGATGAAGCGAATAGCGAAGCTAGAGGAGGACAACTCAGCCCTAGCAGCGATGGTTCACACGGGAGCCCTGAAGTGTCAGGAGGCATACCAGGTTTCACAGAGGACGTTGGAGGAAATGGGGGAAGTGCTGACGGAAGCAACAGACCCGCACAGGAAATCTTATAGTCGGATCTGTGAAATAACGGAACCTTACGCAAATTGGGGGGAATGAGTTGATGAGTGAAGAGCTTGAAGATTTAGGGACATCTCTTGATCCTAAAGAACTCTTCGTTCTTGAAAACTCCCCTATTGCACAATATCGCCACTGGTCCCCATTGGAGCCCTACAAATGGCAAATGGCTGTTTGGGATGCTTTATGGAGGCCAGGGGCTCTTGTTTCAGTTAGAACTTGTAATGAGAGCGGAAAATCTAGTTACCTTGTCCCTATTTCAGCCCTAGCCTTTGCAGCGGCCTTTCCGGGCTCTCAGACGGTTATCACATCCTACTCGAAGGATCAGATAGAAGAGCAGCTTGCGCCAGCCATAAAGGCAATGGCGAAGTCCCACGGCTGGCATTGTACTGCAGATAAGATAACCGCACCACCTGTAGACGGATTACCCGGCTCAACCATACTTTTTCGCGTCACCAAGGAAGGTGAACGTTTTGAGGGATACCATGTTAGAACCTATGAAGATAAATACGGAAACGCCAGATGGGCCCCCCTGTTTATCATTGTCGATGAAGGAAAATCAGTCAAACCAGAGATTTATGAGGCTATTGAACGTTGTAACCCTACAATGCAGCTTAATATCTCGACTACGGGAGCGGATTCAGGAGATTTCTACGAATCTTGCATGAATGTTAATGGTTTGTGGACTACTGAATGGGAATTTCAGGATCAATTATTCGATTTTAAGATAGATTGGCTGCAATGTCCTCATCTATGTGAGCCAGGAACAACAACTTATAAACGTAAAAAGGCATATTTAGACGCAAATGGGCCCAATGATCCGAAAGTTGCGTCCATACTGCTTGCAGAGTTCTTCAGAAGCGGCACATTTATGGTTTTCCAGGATTCTGACATAAAAGTAGCCAGAACCTCTATGTCAGGCATGATTCCTGAGGTCCATGGCGGAAGAAGGGCTTTTTGTGATTTCTCAGGTGGTGGTGATGAATTAGTCTTTGGTGTTAGGGACGGAAACACTATCCACCCATTTGTAGCATGGAACAGAGACGGAAATACGCCTCCAAGTGTTGAAGCAGAGAAATATATACGACTTTTCAAGGAATGGGAGCTTACTCCAGGCCAGATTTCAGGTGATAATGGTGGTTTAGGTGCTTTAATTATCTCAGAAATGGAGCTTAGAGGTTGGCCGATAGTAAGAATCAACGCAAACAAACCTCCAAGGGATAAAGATCAATTTGTTGATAGATACGCAGAAATGCACTGGATGGTTAAGAAGCACCTTCATTCAGGCATGCTAAGGCTTCCAAAAGATGACGTATTGCTAGATCAGATGAGATTAAGGCGATATGTGATGAAAAATACCGAGGATAACAAAATACGTATCGAATCGAAACAGGATAAAGACCGAAAGAAACGCAGAGAGGTTTCCCCTGACAGACTAGATACCCTTGTTCACTTATGCGTAAACATGCCTAAATTACCAGACATAAAGAAAATGGCAGAGCGAAATAACCGTACTGGGTCTCCTGATGAGTTCTGGCGGCGCATCGAAAGAGAGAAGGAACAAGAGTCAGCTTTAGGTGGAGATTGGGATTAAATAAATTATTATTCTTGACAAAATGAGAAAAATGTTCTACGTTCTCTCATTAATGAGAAGAAATGTCGGGGCTAAACAAACAAGGAGAAGAACGGATGGCTAGTAAACTGAAAAGATTGAGAGTAATTGTCGGATTAATGCTGGTAGCTAGCCTGGGCTACTGCGCGAGTGTAACAACTTGGCAGAATAGCGCAAATGACTGTTGGGGTGCTAATAGCATTCAGAATTTTGTTGATAAACTTTTTAATATGTCTGGTGATGCAACTATTACCTCTGCTGGTGTTATTACTGTAACTAAGTCTACTGGCGCTTTTACTGTCGGGACTCTTGCTACTCTTACTCCTGCATCTCTTACCGTAACAAACGGTCAAGCATTGGCCGCAACAACTTCATACATGAAGATTACTCCTAGCGAAGTTGCTACAAATACTATTGCTAACGCAACCGCAGCAGGCCAAATTCTTATTATTGAGAATGTTGGAACTAATAACCTTGTCTTTAATGACAATGGAACAGCTTTGGCTTTAGGTGGAAATATTACTTTAGGCGCGACTGATACTCTTGGTTTGGTCGCAAATGCTGCTGCTCAATGGCGTAGGCTTTGGACAGGAAATAATTAACTCTCCGCAATCCTTGAGAGGGGTGGGTCTCTACCTACCTGCCCCTCTTGAAACTTTAGTTAGGAACGATTATGGGCAAAGGCGATCAGCAAGTAGATACGAATACAGCGCCATATTGGACCTCCATCCTTGATGACATTCAGGCTCGTTCTACTTGGAACAAAATGGACGACGAGATTATGAAGCGTCGTTCAATGGAACGCTCCCGTAAACGTCCTTATCCTGGCGCACCTAACCCTGTAGTTCCCATAATTGACGAAACATGCGACAAGAAAACCGATCAAGAAATAAGCATGATTTTGAACTCTCCTCGTGTTGCCCATTTTATTCCAATCGGAGATACTACACAGGAAACTGCGCTTAAAGCAGGTAAAGCTTTTGATACATTCCTTCGCCACGTAATCAGGTTCCGCCCCCAGAAAGAAGAGGGCGTTGATATGAAGAACGAACGAGGGTTTTCCATTTCCAAAGTTGTAATGAAGGATGATATCAGGTTTGGAGTTATCCCTACATTTATAACGGTAGATTGTAAAGATTGTATTGTTCCTTCTGATACCAAAGTTCCTGTTTCAGAGAATGCTGAAAGAATTACTTATGTACTGAGGTTTAGCGAGAGAGACCTTATTGAGCGTAAAGATGAAAAAGGTTGGAGCAATGTTGACGAGCTTATAGAAATGTTCGGACAGAAGAGAGCTGCCGAAAGTGAAGAACGTCCTGTAACCGGAACAATAAGCTCTTATGATGATGATAACACCCTTGAAGTTAAAGAAAAAATGATGGGTATATCTGCATCTGATTACAAACTTGATAACTATGTGATATGGGAAGTGTTTCATTATGCTACACAATGGGACGTAGATCAGGATAAGGCCAACAGAGAAGAGGATGATCCTCGTATTAGCGTAGGTGATCGTTGTGTAAGTTATATCTCTCCTGATTTCCCTGGATTTGCTTTAAAGGTTATGCCCTGGAAGTTTGAGGCAGTAACAAGAGAGATGACTCAGGAAGAAGAGCAAAACGAGATTCTTGACGCTCTAAAAGAAAATCGTGATCCCGTTTTCAGGGAGATAGAGATTGAGCCAGAAAGGGAGAGGCTTTGGGAGAGTATTCAGCATAGATACTCTTACAGGGATCAATTCTGGTACAACTCATGGGGTATTGGTCGTAAGGTTCTTGATAACCAAATTACAGCTACAGCCATGAAGAAGAAAAAGCTCATATGGGCCGACTTCGCTACAAACCCAATGTTTAAACAGACCGGCGATAGCAACCAGCAGACAGCTAAGATTGCTCCTGGCGGCTTCCTTCCTAACGGTCTTGATTTTGCCCAAATGCCTGTTCCTCCATCTACGTTTGATTTTGATATTGATAGCGAGAAAAGAGACGCAGCAAATAGAGTTGGAGCTGGGGACAGCATCTTTTCTGGCAACGTAACAGAAAGCCGCTCTTTGAATAAAACGGCTACTGAGGTTCGTGCTGAAACAGCAAACAGGGGTCTTGTTACTTCTGCTTCTGCTGATAGGTTTAACGAGCCAGACCATGAACTTTACTCAATGCTTTGGGCCCACTTGAAGCGCCTCAAAGTGAAACTTCCCATAATTGAGAATACTCAGTTTGTTGGATTCGCTGATGATGAGATTTATGAAGGCGAATATATAATTACCCCCGCATCAAGCGCAAAGACGCTTGACCCCGACACGCAATTCCTGAAATCTAAAGAAGCTCTTGCTCTTGCATTAGAGCTTAAAGATCTTGTACCAGTAAACGTTCTTGAAGGATTAAGTATGGTTCTTAACCAGCATGATCCAGATTTTGCGCAAGTTGTTTTAGGTGACCCTAATGCTGAAGGCCCAAATGGTCAGCCGCCTATATACACTATGCTGCAACAGATTCAAGAAACAATGACCCAGTTCGCAGAAGAGCTTCAAAGAAACAACCAAGAAGACGAAGCAATAGCTAAACTTGCGGTAGAGAACTCTGAAGAGATAGAAAAGATAAAGGTACAGGATGAGCAAGAAAGAATTAGTAATCAAAATAGAGAACCCTCTAACTAACGGCGAAAAAGACAAGCTTCGCAATTTATTAGAAGGACCAGATGGCGAATTGATCCGTAGAGCCGTAAAGGTTCAACTTGTGGCCTCGATCCTTGTTGGTAATATTTCTAGTGATGATTTTAGGCGGGGTTTTGTACATTGTATGTATATGCTCCAATCTGATAATGCCCTTTATGCTGTTGAACAGTCTGAAGGAGATGACGTAAACGATGTTGTTTACATGGACATAGAAGACGAATAAGGCTACCGGCTCCTATAAGCCGAGGAAGGAAAAAAATGCCAGAAGAAGTAAAAGAGGTTAAAGATCTTTCCGCTGATGAGATTTATGAGGGTTTCAAAGAAAAGTACCCCGAAGTCGAAGAGGCAGAAATACCTGTTGAAGAACCGGAGCCTAGTGTTAATCCTGAGATAGATAGCGGCGACCAGGAGCCAGAAAAACAAGAGGACGTTGAGCCAGAAGTAAAGGAACCCGTTAAGGAAGAAGAACAGCCTGAACCTGCAGAGGTTGAAGCTGGAGAAGCTTCCGACGAAGGGGAACCTGAAGTTAAGGCAGAAGAAGAACTGGATACGCCTGCAAATAAAGCTTTTGCAGAAATGCGTATAGAGAAGAAGGCGCTGAAAGAAAAGCTTGAAGCCCAGGAAGCCGAGTTTAACGCAAAGCTTGCTGCTCTTGAGGCTCGTATATCAGAACCTACAACTCAACCAGAACAGCCTAAAGTAACAGCTCAGGATGCATTTAATGTACTCAGAGTTGCAAGAGAAGGCGGTTACGCTTCTGATGCAGAAAACCAGCAAAATGAGAGGCTTGCACTTGAAGCAATCTCGCAACTGTCGGCTGCTGAATTAGCGCCTGTTCTACAGGGAGCTATCAACAATCAGTATGGCGATCTTAGCGGCGAAATAGCACAAGTAGCTAATCAGGCTGTAACACTGGCACAAACTAGGGAATCACAGGATAACAAGTTAGCCACTGAAGAGCAAAATAAACAGACTGAAGTGTTGAAGCAGAAGTCGGAACAACATGCGAAGGAATTAAGCTCTGTAAAAGAGTCTGACCCAACAATATTTGATCCTGACCACGAAGACTATAAAAAGTTTGCTGAGTGGGTTGAGAAAAATATTGGAAAGGTTAATGCTACAGGAACAGGGTTTGAAGTGAAGGGGTCACTACCTGAGTATATGGTAAATGAATTGTTGTTTCACCCTGCAGATCAAGTCAAAATGTTTAGGTCTCAAACTTCTAAGGCAGATCAGTCGGAGCTGGAAAAAGCTAGAGCTGAATTGGCTGCTATCAAGAAGAAACACAATATTATTGATTCACCCGAAACAGGCTCTAAAAGATCCAGCGCACAGGTTAAAACGAAATCTAATCGAAGCGCGGATGATATTTTAAACGACTTCAAGAAGAGGTACTAATAAGATATTGTCTCCGTTTCTTAACTGAATGGAGGCTATGATGCCAGGTGGTACATTAGCAACAGTATTAAACGAGAGATCTGAATACTCACTCGTAGAAGAATATCTCGAAAAGAGATTCCTTGAGAGACGCGAATGGAAAACGGCTCTTATAAACAAATCATTCGGAATTGTACGTCCGATAGATAAACATAACGGCCAGTGGGCTAAATTTACTCGTAAGGGTAGGTTCCGCAGACCTCAGACTATGCCTTCTCCTAGTGGTGCTGGAAGCGATCCTGCTTCTGGGGCTTCGATGGAAACGGAACAGCCTAAGGTTCCTGTTGAGTTCTTGCATGAGTTCATCGACATCACTACTGTAGCTCAGGCTACATCATGGGTCGACTTGGATGAGTGGGCAAGGGAAGATCTTCCTGTAGCTTCAGAACGTAGACTTCACGAGCTTGTACAGAATGCAATGCTTGTAGGTCGTATGACTCCTGGAAAGTATGCAGCAGACGGTACTCTTACTACCGACTTTGATGCATCTGCGGAAGCCACAGTAACTCTGTACCAGGAGTCATTTACGTTTGATCCAGCGCCTAAGTACTATGCCAATGGCAAGGAAACTTTCGCTGATATGGATGCAAACGACAAGCCTACATGGTTTGATATGCGTAACCATTGGACACGTTTGAGCCTTTCAGGCGCTAAACTTGTTGATGGTAACTACATATGCGTTTGTTCTTCATCCTTCTGGAATGATCTTCTTCAGGACGACGACGGCGGGTTGCTCACAGCAGCTATCGCTGGCGGTATGAAGTCTGCTATTAAGGGTCTTGAGACAATGAAGACCTTTGAGTATGCCGGATGGAAGATCATCATTGATGACCAGCCGTTTACTGAAGATCCTGGCGCTGAAGGTGTTAGAGCTAACTGGGGTAAAGTACATTCAGCACTTTGCTTTGGTAAAGCTTCTTACGTATGGGTTCCTCTTGGTGACATGCGTCAAATGCGTCCTAAGTTCAAAGTACAGGACATAACAAAGACTGGTTACAGTCACTCAATCG
>JAEORY010000185.1 GCA_016840645.1 Candidatus Borrarchaeota archaeon
TATTCCTCGTTTTTGGGGTCTTTTGTTTAAAAGTTTTTCAAGACAGATATTTTAATTTATTTTCAAGACAGATATTTTAATTTATTTATTTCAAACCTGATCTCGAAAATAAATTAAAATATCTGTCTTGAAAAACTTTTAAACAAAAGACCCCAAAAACGAGGAATAAATAATGCAACTGCATGGAGCGATCTTTATTTGGTTTTTTCTGTCGATTTTCATATTCATTCAAAATACTCTGGCGGTACTTCAAAAAAAATGGATTTGGAGAATTTAGCCTATTATGGACCACTAAAAGGACTAGATTTAATTGGAGCAGGAGATATAACTCATCCTAATTGGCTTGCAGAATTAAAAGAAAAATTGATTCCGATCGAAGGCAGTAAATTATTCTCATTTAATAGTATGAGTTTTATCTTAACTGGAGAAGTTAATACTATTTTTACGTATGAAGGAAAAAGCAAACAGATTCATCAACATCTACTTGTACCAAGTTTTGATGTTGCCATTCAATTAAATAATGTACTATCAAGGTTTGGCAATCTATCAAGCGATGGACGCCCAGATTTAAGGATGACTCCTGCTGAACTAATTGAAATAATGAAAGAAATTGATAAAGAGATCGAATGCATTCCTGCACATATTTGGACAACTTATTTTTCTGTTTTAGGAGCACGTGGCTTTAATTCCCTAGAAGAATGTTATCAAGACAAAATTGATGAAATTCATGCGCTTGAAACAGGTCTTTCTTCTGATTTGGCTATGAATTGGAGGATTTCAGCTTTAGATAAATACATATTCGTTAGCAATAGCGACTGTCACTCACCTTGGCCCTGGCGTATCGGAAGAGAAGCCAATATTTTCAACTTAAATGAATTGACTTATTCAAATTTGATTAATGCTATAAGAAATAAAAATATCCAGGAATTTCCAATGACTATAGAAGTTGATCCTGCGTATGGGAAATACCATTATGATGGTCATAGAAAAGGACGGATTTATTACAAAGATGGAAACAAAAATGAACATGAATATGGTGTCAGAATGCACCCTAATTATGCTATTGGGCGAAATAATTGCCCTTGTCCAATTTGTAATAAACCTTTTACAGTTGGAGTTCTTCATCGAATAGAAGAACTTGCAGATCGAGAAGAAGGATATAAACCAGAAAATAAACAAGATTTTAAGACGTTAATTCCACTTTCAGAAATTATTGCTGGAGCCTTAGATATTGCTACAATCTATGCTAAAAGTATATGGTCAGAATATCAAAAACTAATAAATGCATTCGGTAACGAGTTTAAAGTTCTATTAAATAGTTCTCTAGAAGAATTACTTGAAGTGACCACAGCAGACATTGCAAATACAATTTTAAAAACTCGTCTACATCAATTACATATTTCTCCAGGATATGATGGGGAATATGGTCGCTTACTGCTGGAGGGAAGGTCAAACCAGAATGGAGTCCTTGATTATGTCCCTCCACCGCTTCAAAAAGAAACAACTCGACAATTGAGCCTAGATGAATTCAAATAGAGCAAAGTGAACTACCCACGCTTAAGCTGTGGGGCTTTCTTGTGCCGTTTCCTATAAAAAAGAAAAGAAAAAAGAAATTAAGCTGTAGCTTCGGTTTCCCATTTTTGTTTCAAAAACTTTGGAATTCCACTAGAATCACGTGGTCCTACTAAAACTTCCCAACCACCTGTTGCATCTTCGGTTTCTCCGCTAATTCGCGCTGCCATACCAGGGATTATAAGTTTTCTGTGTTTGACTTTTTCTTCAAGACCTGTTTCTTTAATCAAGTCAGCTATTGCACCTGAACTGAGTTGTCCACCAGCGACCGCACTTTCGACACCAATACCTTCTGTGTCCACTGTTAATAACCAACTGTCGAGTTTGGCCTGCTCAAGATCCGTTTTAACCGTATAATAAGTTAATGCGAAGTTAGTGGTCATGAACACTGGGGAATTTTCATTGGGGTTTCCAATTGCTTCTAGACCAGCTTCTACGCTTGGGTGGATTCTTGGATCCGTATAAATTGTCTGTCGTAGTGTTAGCAATGCTAAAAGAGACCAAAGTTCAGTATTATGAATAATCATTGCACTGCTGAACCTGTCAATTAGCATTGATCCAACGATCGTTTCATTCCATGCAGTTTCAGGTCCCTTGTCTTCTTCCAAATAAACTGTAGCTGGAACAGCCATTAATGGAAAGCCGACGCTTTCATCACCTGCTTGAATCGCAGCGACCCTTAACATTGTGAAGTTATTTAATGTGTGACCTATATTTTCACCGCCGTATGTACCCGGATCAAGTACAAGATCCTCAAGTCCAGCTTGACGCAGTGTGATTGTTAAAGAGTTTAACGTGGTTAAATCGGTAGAAAAGACTGTTAAAGGACATTGATACTCCATCGCCAACATTGCCATGTCTTTCCAATTTGATGCTGTTGCGGCGTAAATAAGAGGGCGTTTACCTTTTGCAGCTTCTAAGCCGGCTTTCATCACCTTAGGGTCAAAACTGCATAGTATCAGAGGCATTTTCGTTAATTTGAGTGCTTCTTTGACAGCATTTGCAAATTTGTTAGGATCATTTGAAACTGATCGCACAGCAATACCATCGAGTTTGAGATCTTGACCAATTCTGAACACGAAATATTGGTCAACAAATTTTACACGTTCAGTCAGTTCCGCTTTCTCCATTTCGTCATGAACGTCCACAAAGATTTTAGTTTCGTTGTAGAAGGTTAGCTCGTGTCGATATACTACTTCTTCGCCTCCTATGATGGTAGCGTTGTCGCTAGTGCCAATTTTAACTGGTTGAACGGGAGGTCGAAGTATTACGATTAGAGTGTCTTTATTTTCTTGATATTTTGACTCTTCGAATAGCGGTGTGCAATCTTTCAACTCTACACCACGTTCTATTAGTTTCATAGCAAAAGCCATGCAAGTCTCTTCGCCGCAAATTTTACAGTTCGTTTTTGGAAGGTATTTGAAAATATCTAACGGTTTTAATCTCTTGCTCATTTT
Organism: Candidatus Borrarchaeota archaeon; assembly: GCA_016840645.1. The sequence goes on from JAEORY010000185.1 coordinate 3,030, forward strand.
TCATCCCTCACTTCATTGTGACCCAATTGCCAATAGGTGGCAAACTACTTTCTGTTCTATTTAGGAATGCTTTCAAGAGTTCTTTAAATCCTGATACTGCTCCTGGGTGCATCATCATTAGAAGATCTGCTCCTGCTAACATCACAGACATGGCACTTAGAGTCTCCCATAAGGGACCCCTCATATCTCGTGAACCCCATGGCAAACCATATTCTTTGCATTTCTTGTCGCTTAACCATGCTTCTCTTGCACCCCAAGCATTGGTGGTGCCAGAAGAAATTGGCATCTGAAGTATCTCATCACCTTTAAACGCTGCAAGTTTTATTCTTTCCATTATACTGTAAGTATATTCAAGCCCGTAACCTAAACTAGCAGTTGTTGGGTCAATAAGCATCCTTTCTCTAGGAAAACCTTCATCCATGATCAGAGTATTAAGTTTTTTCTGATTGTTGATATCCAATTGTGTCCAACTTAGGACAACATGACCGTACTTCTTTGCAGCTTCTACAACTGGTTTGTATGTATGCTCGTCTGCTGAATTAATTAATACTTGTTCGCCTTCTGCGACTTCAGCAGCCTTCGTTAATACCTCGGGGTCTTTGTCCTTATTACCAGAACCTCCAATAACTATTGGACATTTAACAGCCTGTAGGACTTCCTCAACAGTTTTCGCAGCCTCTTTTGCAGGAGTATCGTTCAGATAAGGATCTGTAGATATTAGATGTATGGTAACCATGTCGGCGTTGAATTTCTCGACGCATCTTTTTGCCCATTCTCCAGGAGATTCCATAACATCCTCGACATGTCTTCGAACCGCTTTTGCCAGCGTGATGGGCATATCGAACACATCAAGCGAAACCTTTGGAGGATTAGGTGTTTCAGCCAGCCAGTTATAGAAAGGCATGATATTTTGCCCTCCAAACTTGCAAACATAGTCCCGTGTACCACCTTCAGATTTAGTGGCGCCAATTTGTACTTCGACAATGCGACCAGGATACTCTACGGCAGGAGGATTAAATTCCACTTCCTGAAATTCTGGCAATCGAGGCTTTTCAAGTTCAGGTGTCGGTACTGCGGGTTGTGGCATCACAGGCATTGGCATTTGTGTTTGTGATGCCGAAGGGAGAAGCATGCGCGTCGCAAGTGAGAGAATTATTTCTTCTGCTTCAAGTTTAATGTTTTCCAACTCAATCTCTTCAACTTCTTCCAGAAGTGCAAGCAGTTTCTCTAACGGTACGTTTGACATCTCACTTCCCCTTCTTCTTTTCTCGTTTGATATAAGCTTTCTCTGCGAAGATCTTGACACCTTTCAAAACTAGCGTGATTTTATCATCGCCTGCGCCTGGTGGAACTAATCCTGGGAGAGATATAAATCCTTGAAGTTGGATGCCACCCATTCCAGGCATCGCTGTGACTGGCACATTCATTTGAGGTACTTGCATCGGTTGAGGCATTTGATATTGCATCTGTGGAGTTAGTCCTGCTGCTTCTGCGGTTACTTCTGGTGCTGCTTCAATTGCTTCTTCAACTTCTTCTTCGGCCCAACTTTCAACTATTGGATGCTGTTTTTCTTTCAAAAATGCTTTTAGGTCTTCTACGGCCATTGCATCATTTTCTGTTGCTACTTTGTCAAAGAGCTCTTCTGGTATTCCGTCCTTTACACGCTCTTTTATATCCGCGGGCGCCCATACAACACGCGACCATCCTCCATCTGCTTGGAGAAACTTAGGTGACCGCATGTATTCAATAGAGATTCCAAGAAAACCTTCAGTCTGGAGACCTCCACCAACAGATGTCGCCATTGTTGAAAAGGCTAAACCATTGACTGTTGGTCCACGAAAATCTCTGTGAGCTAGGGCAATTCCATCAACTTCTGGAATGTAGAACGCTATTGCTTCGAAACAGCCGCAACTCGTGTGTGGGTACTCAAAAATCGTGTGGAGATAAACTCGCTCTACTTCTCCGAGCGATTTCTCTTTAACAGCTGCATTTGCCCCTGTATATTCACCTTTGAACGGATCAACACATTCTCCTTTTTCAATTTTGAAGTTTGGACCTTTAGGATCGATTCTTGCAGATGCACGAGCATCAAACCATGAAATAGCTCCACATAACGCCATTCTTTGTGGAGTGATGACACAACAATGGCTAGGTGCAAAAGATTGACAAAGAACGCATCCATAGAATTCTTCAACGTCATCATCGCTGAGTGCTCTAGCTCTTGCGTCTCGTGCTTCATAGATCTGCAATGCCTCTTCATAGCCCTGCTCTGCTTTCTTTGGCTCGGTAATAAATCGCATCTGACATTTCTCAATGATAGATAGTTCTGCTTTGTAAAGTCGCATCAGAATTGTACCAATGTACTGGAAAGAATTCAAACCCTTTTTGAACGCATCTTTTGATACACGACACCAAATGTCATAACGCTGATTCAGATGCATAAAACCCTGGATATAGTTGCAAAATTCGTGCATACGCCGTTCAAATACACCCTCAAGTTCTTCTTCGATTTGTGCTCCTGCAACCTCTATGACCATTCCCAAGGGATAACTTTTTCCTTCGTCCATTTCCGAAATATCTGGTCCTTCTACGATTACTTTCATGTCCTCTATTTCATCCATCTTTTTTGCCCGGCACAGTTCGTACTTGTGCTCAATCTTCGGTCCTCCGAACTCAACAAGCATCTGCGCCTTGCGAACACGCTCACCCTCATATATCACACCGACTTCGACCGGCATGTCTTCAAAACTCATTTTTCCACCTCTTCCTGATTCTCTAAATAATAGGAAATTTCTGACTCCTACGCATGAAGAGTAGAATATCGAGAAATAATCTTCTTCATTATTAGTTTGATATATGGTATTTTGTAGTTGATAGTATCAACGAATTTGCATAGTTACCATGTTTTTAAAAGGATTACCTTTTAGAATAATTCTTTTAAAACGATCACAAACTATCACTTTAAACTGCCAGTTTAAAGTGGCACATCTTGAGGATTTTAAATCGATTAACGCAACAAAAACGCTCAAAATCATAAAAGCATTTAATTACTATGAATGGACTACTTTATAGCTGTAAAATAACACGATATTAAAGTAAGTTAAGGTTATATGGTAAGTTCTTATTACTTGATGCATATAGTATATAGATAATTAATTGAGTTCTATTTAGAAGGAACATATTTTCATTACGAGAGAGATACGTTCGTACAAAGGTGAAGAAAAAAATTGAAGATGAAAGTAGCAATCACAGAGAGAGAACTAAGATATGAAGAGAAAAGTAGGGATACAGTCGTTGAGAAATACGAAACGACCTACGATGATATGTACAAACAACTAGAGAAACTCGTGGAAAAACGTGACACACTTAGCCTTTTCAAATTTATCCAATCCGATCTTGAACGACAAAAATATCTAATAATGACGCATGAATGGGCGAAAGCTAAAGGCTATTCAGAAATGATAGGATTTCTCCTAAAATTACCTGGACTTAAGGTCGAAGAAAGATATGTAATGTACACATTTCTCGCTTTCTCAAAAGGCATATCTATACAAGGTGTTGTAGATGCAGATCACCCAGGCGACCTTGAGAGAGTAATATTCCACGTTTTTCCAGCAGCAGGCGGTCTAAAAGACTATTATTTTCTTAATACCGCCGCGCACGGCTTTCCAGTGTTGATGAAAGACGATCTTGGAAAACATAAAACATTAGAAGATGCCGTAAGAGGATGCGAAGTTTTTCTCCAACCAGGAGATCATGCTATGGGACTATTAAAGCCCGAAGAGCTAACAACTCGTGTCCATTTCGAAAAGGTATATTCAAAGATAATCAACTCGTCTACTTTTATACGCCTGTTCGTAGACGGCTTAGCAAGATTCTTTCGACGATTAACTGGGATATTAAGACCACATTCTCCCTTTGATGCTAAACGCTATTACGAATTCTACTTTTTGGAATCAGATGAGTTAAAGGGCTTAGATATAGACCTAGATAGATACATGAATCAGATATTTGACCTTGAACGGAGATTGAAGGAGAAAATAAAAGAAATTGGAAATTTCAAGTATAAACTTAAGAAAAATTATTATTTCTTTAGAAATTGGATAGCCAAAAAGTTTAACCGCACTACAGTTTGGAATAAGTATTTGCATTTGAATAAATTTGAGAGTATCCTTTGGCGGACACCTATTTTTCTGCAAGATAATGAATTAAGCGAATATAGAAAAGAAGAATTAACACAAGTTGTTTTTACTGATGATGATTACATACAAACAATTGAGCAATTAGAATTATACATTGCTACAATTGAAAGACGAATTGACCTTTTGAAAAAGATGAGTTTTGAGAATCAAGATAAGTATTTCAATTTGGATGCTATTAATAAATTTGCAGATCTAAGTGTTTGGGCAAAAATAGCCGTTCCAAGTGCAATTGACACGCTTTTC
>JAEORY010000186.1 GCA_016840645.1 Candidatus Borrarchaeota archaeon
AAGGACTTTCATCACAAGCTTAGTCGAACACTGGTCGATGCTTATGACCTAATAGTGTATGAGAATCTCAAGATCACCAACATGGTGAAGAACCATCATCTAGCCAAGTCGATTAGTGATGCGGGCTGGGGGCAACTGATGTGTTTTACCGAGTACAAAGCGGAGGAAGCTGGTACTCTGGTAGAATATGTGAGTGCCTATAACACCACACAACTGTGTAGTAGGTGTGGGAGGATTGTGCCGAAAACACTGGCAACCCGTATCCACTGCTGTCCGTACTGTGGTCTTGATGTAGCACGAGATCATAATTCAGCCATCACGATTTTACACCGATCACGCTACTATGTAGCATCACTATCAGGGCAGGAACTGCCCGTTGAGCCTGTTTGACATGTCCCGTTGGGGAATGGATGATTCAGGAAGCTATCCTACAAATAGGGTGGTAGTTCACGATTTTCCCTAAAAAAGCATCTTTTTCTACAAGAAGTCTATATCCTTTAGGACGGTTTAGTTTACAGAAAAAGCGAAAGAAGTCGAAAAGCAATTCCACCTAGAATAAGTGCTAACGCGATATCAACAACAACTATTATTACAGTTCTTTTCCAGCCAAATTCTCGTAACAATGCTCCTATGGTGGCTATGCAGGGTATGTAAATCATTGTGACAATAGCAAAAACAATCATTTGCACTGGAGTGAGAATCAGATCAAAATTAACTGTACCTGCTATGTCTGCCAATAAAATCAATGTTAATTCCCTTCTTAAGATTCCAAATACTAGTGGGATCGAAGTGATATCTGGCAGCCCTAGCCATCCCGTAACGACAGGTGCCATCACTATACCAATTAAATTGAGAAGCCCAAATATTCGAAATACTTCTATTAGTAAACTTCCTGTAATAATTAAAGGGAATGCAATATATACAAAATCCTTGCTTCTATGCCAAGTCTTAGTAAGCACTACTTTTATCGAGGGCATCTTATAAGGCGGCATCTCCATAATTAGACCCATAGGTTCACCAGGGACTGTTTTAAATGCAATTCGTCCTAAAATAAAAATCAAAATCAAATTAAAAACATATAACCCCATTGCCCACCCAAAACCAAGATACCGACCCACTAATCCGATTATTACTACAGTACGAGCAGCGCATGGAATTAAGACTACCACAAACCCTGCAAGTAGCCGTTCTCTATCTGTTTCCATTATACGACAGCCAACGCAGGCAGGGACACTGCAACCATATCCAAGAATTAATGGAATGAATGCCTTTCCATGGAGACCAATCTTATGCATGATATTGTCCATTAAAAATGCAGCTCGAGGTAGATATCCTGTGTCCTCTAAAAACGATAGAATAATGTAAAATGGAACGATAAAAGGTAACGCAATGGTTATTCCTGCAATTATTCCTTCTACTAAACCACGAGAAATCAAACTAACTGCTACCGGAGGCAAACCAGCATTTAATAGTATTATTTCAAGTTGTGGCAGCATTAAATCATAAAATAAACTTTCTAAAAGACTGATTAAGAAATCTCCAACACCAAAAACTATGGCAAACATTAGAGCCATTATTCCAATTAAAATAGGATATCCGAGGATTCGATGAGAGGTAAGACTGTCTAGTTTTTCCTCAAGAGAAAGTTGCGGTGGAGAAACGAACTCTTGCGATTCGTAAGCGATACGGTTTGCAATATTATATCTTTCAGCAGCTATTGCTACTGGAGCGATATGTCCATGCAAATCTTCTATCTTAACAATAAATTCACGAGCTAATTCGAGTACAGATGATCCATTTTCTTCTTCTTGTACTTTCTTAACAATAATTTCATCTTTTTCTAGTAGTTTAATACTTAACCATCGTGTAGCATATAGTTTAGAAAGTTTTGGAAGATTATTCTCGATTTTTTCTTTTAGTAGTCCAATATATTTCTCAATTTCAGTTCCATATTCTGCAGGCTTAATATCTACTTTTGTTTTCCCTTCTGCAACAGAAATTACTTTTGAAATTAATTCACTTATCCCTATACCCGAAATAGCTGTAGTTGGAACGACCGGGATGTCGTTTAATAATTTCGATAACTTTTCACAGTCTAAACAAATACCTTTCTTTGCGCAAAAATCCATTTGATTACACGCAATAATAACTGGGACTTCAAGCTCTAGTAATTGAACAGTAAAATACAAATTCCTTTCTAAATTAGATGCATCTACGACATTGATAATAATATCTGGATGTTCTAAGGCTATATATTCGCGAGATACAACTTCTTCAAGGCTATATGCACTCAAACTGTAAATTCCGGGCAAATCAATTACTTTAATAGTGTGCCCTTCAAAATAAAGCGTTCCTTCCGCTCGTTCTACCGTTTTTCCAGGCCAATTACCCGTAACTTGATTTAGACCAGTTAATTGGTTAAATACGACGCTATTGTGAACAAAAATACCATTGGCTAACATAAAATTTTCATTTTCTTCAACTGTCAAATCATAAACATAACCATCATCGGAATCTACTTCGTTGATTTCTTGTATCGTATCCCAAACCACATCACTAAAAGCTATTTTTTCTATCACTTTTAATGCTGGATTGTCACCAATTGTGAATTTTTTATATAGGTTCGTAAGTCTTTTGAGGAAATTTTTTGTAACGTATCGTCTTTCATTTTCTAGAGCACTAATATAAGTTCCTTTGACGGATTTCCAGCCCAGTTTTTTTACAACTTCTAATTGTGTTAAGCCAGTTGCTGCTCGTGCTTGTTTTAATATGTTTCCAAGACCCTTGATTCGATCTAGCCATTGTGCACGTTCTTTGCTTGGATTTGGAATAAATCTTATTTCAAAATATAGAGTTTCATCTATTGTCTTAACACGTAATCTTGAATGTTTGTTGATTAAAGCCAGGAGGATAACTAATCCCTTTTGAAGTTCTGCACTCTTCGTAATAGCATGAACAGCAGTAACCTGTTTCCATCCATCACCCTCAAGATAGCCCCTTAGTAAAGAGTTTATTAGTTTTTCATTAAATTCATAAATAAATGATGGTATCCTTTTTTCTCCAGAATTACATCCAAATTCTTGTAAGATTGGCTTTAAAACCTTGGAAATACCAATATCAAAAGCAACTTTCCCAGTACTTTTATGATTGTTGCAAGGAATACTATTTTTCTCTAAGTGATTGATAATAAAATCTCTGATTTCTTCATCACCAGTTGTAATCCTAGGAATTTGACATAACTGAGAGATACTTCCTTCAGCAAGATATAAACCAAAAAATCTCGCCCAATTCTCATCAATTTCTAAAACTCTTTTTATCCTATTTCCATGAACTTTTACATAATCATTATAGATTTGATATTGTTTATTTTCTGAGTCTATAGTTTGTAAGAGATACTCTCCAAGATCTATGAATGGCTTAGATCCTTCTGTTCTTAATTTTTCTGTTAAAGGGAGCTGATCTCCAATTGATAATTCATCACCATCAACTACGACAATTCTACTGTTTCTTAATACAATGAAATTATGATCTTTTGTTGTTTTCAATTCGCGACCAGATGCTGTGATTAAATGAAGAAGTTTCCTGTTTTCTTTATGACGTAACAAGTGTGATACTTTCTTTTTTTCAGACTTCAATGTTTTCAAATTTAATGACATAACAAACAGATTATGTGGTTTTGCAACATCTGTATCCTTGATTCTTTCAGTAGGTAAGACATCAAAAATATTATTCACTAAATTCTTTAGTTTTTGTGTTTGCCAACGTGAATCTTTATTTACAAAAATATACTCATTACCACTAAGAGATTTACCGACATTCGCATTCCCAGCTAAGGCGATGCGTAAGACTTTCTTCTCTTCCAAGAAAATCACCGGCTTTTTTGCATTGCCAAACGGGTTCGTAGACTTAATTTTCCTATAGGTTTAACAAAAATTCTTTTAGCTATCTTGTTGCCAATCGCAAGACATGTGTTGCGGATACAGATTTCAATTGGTCCATGAAACGGCGCTTTGTTATTGATTGTTATTTCTGCCCCGGGAGTCAACCCTAGGTCAGCAAGTCTTTGTACTTGCCCTCTACCTCCAAACATAAACTGAATAATACCCTTTTCTCCAGTATGGAGATATGCAAGAGGTAGTATGTCTTCTATCCTTCCTTCAATTTCCTCAAGATTACGATAAAAATAACTTATATTTGAATTATTAAGTCCATGTCTATCCCAATCAATGAACTCATCATTCATTTTTCCATGTTGGTGTCTTTTACCACCTCTACCTCTCCTAATCATATTTCGAAGGCCTTTTCTCGGATGTATAAACCGATCATGTAAATATTTTTCTCTATGGATTCTTAAGACCTCTTTTCCTTTCTCTGTTACCTTAAAAATACCTTTATCTTCAGAAATCAAATCATTAGACTGAGCAATCGCTATAACATTTTCAATATCAGAAACAGGAACTCCTAACTCATCAGCAATTTTTTGAAGAGGAAATGATTCTCCACCATTGACATTTATTAGTTCAAGAAAACATGGGATGAGTTCTTCCAATTTCTGGATAGACATGCAGTCACCTAGTCTGGTTTTCTATACGAGCTTTGTTTTATGGCATGCTACTATTCTACACTATATAAATAAGTTTTAGGACTACCTAAATCTTATTAATTTAAAAAACTTCTTATAGTTTTTTGTATTTACAAAGGATTTCACTGATAGAGTGATTAAAAAGCACCATTTAACTTAAAAACTCACAAGGCATCGACAGCATTTACTCCAGCAATATATCCAGTGGTAAGTGCGACGCCAAGACCTGATTTTTCACTAATATAGTCATAACCAGCGAGAATAGATCCTGCTCCAAAAAGATTATCTGCTAGTACTTTTCCATCTAGATCTAGAGGTCTTAAGGTTTCATCTGTTATAATTCCCGTAAATCCTATATTATGTTTTGCAGATTCAAGACGTTTTCCTGCAAAATGATTGGCTTTATTACTACTACGTACTGGTAAATCGAAAATTGGTTCATAGAACTTTGTCCCATCGAAATATAATCCTTCTGCGATAAAGCTGCCTGTCGCTAGAACAAAAACATCTGCCGTAAATGTCCGCCTGTAAATATCTGCTACTGTTTCCAAAGTTTTACATTCATTATTTTTGACATGTGCACTTAAAACCTGAATTCCTCTGTGAATCTCGACACCAACGTCATTAACTGCATTCTCTAAAATCTGTTGAAGTCTCTGTCCAGCTACTGATGGGGGGAGTGATAAACATTCAAACACTTGAACACCGAGTTCTTCTTCAAGACGTTGATGGTTTTGAATCCAGTTTTTATATCCTAATATTGCTGGAAAAGCAACTGTATACGCATCTGTTTCATTTACAGACTTTTGCAGTTGTTTCAGAAACCCTGAAAATAATTCTTCATTATCTAATGCTTCAGCAATCTCTATTGATGTAATTTCTTTATTTTTTCCCAAACTGGGTATCATTATGTCTTGCGAGACGATTTCTTTGATTATAGTCTGTTTAAAAAAGGAATTCACAACATACTGTAAAGATTTTGAAAAGAATTTAGCATTGAATTCTGAATAACCCGGCACTCCAACAGTCATAAGTTTTGAATCTTTGAATTCGAGAAGGTTACCATGTAGCATTGATATAGGGACAATGCAACTTGGTCTGAATGTGCCGAAATAGTTAGATAATACAACATTTTGAGAAGTTTTACCGGCATAAGTCATGTTTGTGATTTCTAGAAAATCTTGAATCGAAATTTTCAAAATCTCTAAGGTTTTTTTAGCGTTTCCATTACCAATTTTTGCGTACGGATGACTTGGTGACGTACGAACAAGTTTACTAATGTTTTCTTCGGGATTTATGACCAATTCGTTTTGTAAATACCCGAGTAGATCAATTACTCCAGTACTCATGTTTGTTGTTCCTAAACCCCTACTAAGAACTGCAACTTTCTTTCCTGTTTCTGCAATTTTTCTTGCTGCCGTTAAACCTGCCATACCTGCGCCAATAACAATTGCATCGTATCGAATATCCATTACTCTCGACTCTCCAGCAGTTTTTTGTATAATTGGTCATAATTTCCAACGCAACTAAACACTGATTGGTTTAATAGTTCTTGTCGAAGCTGGTTCATCCAAAGAACAAATTTAGTACCTTTCCACCTTTCCTCAATAAAATCAATAATTGCTTTTTGTATATCGGCTATTTCGTTATCTTTTGAATACTCAAACAATTGATGCGCAAGTTTGAGCGTACATAAACCACCTTGGCAAATCCCAAATCCAGCTTGCGTTCTTTTACAAATATCCTCAAGAGTATAAGCCCACATTTCATCGATAATGTATTTCACTTCTGCATTCGATACATATTCACACGAACATGCCGTTAATCTTGTGACAGGATTTTCTTCCATATTCGCAAAAATTGTCTTAGCTGCGGCTTCCCATCTCCCAATTGTACGCTCTGCAAGGAGCCAAGGTATTTTTAATTTTTTAGCAATTTCCACAAATTTAAGATCATGTTCTTCTGCACCAGGAAGTTTAGTTTTATGTGTTACACAATCTGCTCGTATTCCAAGTTTTTCTGCAACAAGGTCTGCGGTCTTTTCTGCCATAAGTCTATAAGTTGTAAGCTTACCCCCCGTAATTGTAATTAGACCAAAAACACCATCTCTTGTTTCATGATCTAGTACTTTGAATGTCCTACTAATTTCCCTTCCTTCTTCGCCAGGCTCAGCTCCAAATAATGGTCTATTACCTGCATACGCTCGTACCATTCGGGCTTCCTTGACAAATGGAGAAAGAATGGCTCCCTCGCGAATCATTTCATCAACTTCATCCGTTGTAACTGGATATTCATCAGGATCATCCATAGAAACTGAGGTTGTTCCGATAATAGCCGTACTGATATGAGGAACTATAATATCACCATTCGCTGGAAAACGAAGCCTGTTAACTACTCGTGTGAAAAGTCTTCGATCAATAACAACCATGACGCCTTTGGATGGTGTTATTGGAATATGAATATCGGCTAATTTAGCAATTTTTCCAGCCCAAACACCAGTCGCGTTGATCACAAAATCTGCGTATAAATCATAGATATTTCCTTTTCTATGATCTTTAACTCTGACGCCTGTAATTGTCATATCATCATTATGGAGCGCTATTACCTCGGAATATGTTCGAATAGAAGCACCTAACTGGGCCGCCTGGAGTGCTGTTTCAACAATAAGTCGAAATGGGTAAACACTTCCATCATTAACGTATAATGCATTCTCAACATCTTCATTAATAAATGGCTCCATTTGAAGTGCTTCTTTTGGCGATAATTCTTTTACTTCAACATTGCATTCTCGACAACCTTGAACGAATTTATCTTTAAATGCAGGATCGTCAATTCCAGAAATTCCTACAAAAAGTCCTCCGCACAAATGGACGGCGTTA
>JAEORY010000187.1 GCA_016840645.1 Candidatus Borrarchaeota archaeon
TCCCTGGTGTTGGGAGCGACGGGACTTGAGAGTACCCGTCATTAAAACACCACCCGAAGTCGGGTACACCAACCCCTGTCTTCGCAGAAAGGGTTGTGTGAGCAACGCCCGACCTCAATTCCTCCCCCCAACTTGTTGGGGGGTCTTCTTGAGGTGCTAAGTATAAACCTTCTGGAAAACAGATATATATGAGAGCGAAACTTGAACATGAAACGCTATACAGAATTTAAAACAATTGTAGACAAAGGAAACCGGTTTAGAACTAATTTAAACCTTATTGAAAATATCTTATCACTTTATCAAACAGTAATCTTAAAGGAGCAAACGTTATTTCCACACGCAAAACAATGAGTCTCTTTAACGGCGTTCTCTGGTAAGTTTAGAAATCCTTTGATGAATCCTGCGACGAAGTTACACATTGGTTTTCTGCTTTTTTTTCCTCTACAAAAAGGACACATAATTAGATCAACCTTGTCTTTTTCTTTGCTTACTTCAGAAACAGAAAATTGTGAAAGCACCTTATTTAAGTCTGCTTTTCCCGCCTTTTCCCGAATAGACGCACCTGAGTTCACGCCAAGTTCTTCAATAGTCTTGAGAGAATAGAGGGGAGTCAGTTTAAGAACTCGCGCAACCAATTTATCAGGATAGTCTTCTAATAGAAATTCGGTAACCTCTTTGTAAAAAATCTGATCAAGAACAACTTCGAAATCCTCAAAAAACACAGAATCATAAGCCCACTGTTCACCAACTGTTGGATATTTTTCGCGAAAATGAGTAGAAATGCTAGATAAGATATCCTCTAACAAGTTTTTGTCGGTTTCAGAATCAACTAATGCTACAATAAGAACTTGTCCGTCTTGGTCAACCCTGTACACAAAAGTTAAGTCTTCTGCTTGAACTTCTGATAGTCTTCCTATTCTTGCTTCTCTTGAGAAACTAAATATTGCATTGAGAAAACCAGCAATTAAAGTTGGATCAATAACCGTCTCATTTTCAGATTTTTCTTCATAAAATTGTTTGCTCAAGTATTCAATGCCGCTCTTAGCATCTAAAAGGAAGATTGCGTGAAGCATTAGTGATCCTCCATTTATACTGTTTATAGTCTTGTTTTATGGGGAACTTTTTAAGTTAATCTATTGATTAAAAACTACACTCTCTTAAAATTGGTGGCTGAGGGAAAACAAAGATGACAGTCAATATTACACAACTATTATTTAAAATGAATTTTGCATTTGAAGATGAGTTATATGTCCATAAAGATACAAAAATCCCACTAACTGTATATTGGAACGAAGAGAATGACGAAATGGTCCTTTTAGATCAGTTAAAACTCCCATATGAGATGAAACATTGGTCAACAACTGATTACAAGGTAGGCGCGATTCAAGGGATCAAAGAAATGCGTATTCGAGGCAGTCAGGCCCTAGGTGTATGTGCCGCATATTGCATGGTTTTAGCTGCAAAACAACTTCAATCGACAGGACGCGAAATGATCAGGAATATGGAGGAAGCTGCGAAATTTGTGAAAAGTAGCAGACCTACAGCAGCCCCTCTTTTCTGGGCTGTTGATCTTACAATGCACGCTGCGATTAAAGCGTTTGATACAACTGCGGATGTTCATTCGGTTGTTAATGCAGTTAAAGAAACTGCAGATTATATTCTTGCTTCTGATCTGATCTTAGGCAATTACCTCAGAGAAGAGGGAATGAAGTACCTTGAAGATGGCGATGTTATAATGACTCATTGCAATGGAGGATCTCTAAGTTCCACATATGGTGGTCATGCATTAGGCATGTTAGAGGAAGCTTATACGAAGGGTATTGATCTGACAGTAGTCGCCAAAGAAACTAGACCTCGAAGTCAGGGCTATCTTCTTACAACTTGGGAATTGAATAAAGCGGGCGTACCTGTGGTCATTGTTACGGATAATATGATATCGCAGGCATTTAAACGCTTTAAGATCAACAAGATAATATTAGGAGTCGACAGGATTGGAAGTGATGGTGGTGTCGCAAATAAGATTGGCTCTTCTGATATTGCGAGAATCGCACGCTTTTATGATGATGTACATTTCTACTATGCCACTTCGTACAGTACCATGGACTTAGAAACACCTGGGAGTGAGATACCGATAGAAGAACGTTCTATTGATGAAATGTCAAGACCCTACAGACTCGATGCTCAAGACAAAAAACGTAAGGGAATTCTATCAGAAACTGCCTTAAACGAATGGCCTCCAAATGATGCAATAGTTTCCACACCCGAAAAAGGAAAATTTGTGTTGTATAATCCTGCTTTCGATATAACTCCTGGAAACCTTATAGATTTGATTATTACAGACATTGGAGCTTTTAGCCCTGAACAAATTCGCACTTTAACTCCAACAATCGTTGAGAATAAAGTAAAAAGAAGATTAGAAATCGAACTCACTTTACCGGAACATATTCGCTTTTATCTTTAATCAATCACGTTATAAGTGACTTAAATGCCAAGAATCGCAATTATAGAACCTGACCGATGTAAACCAAAAGACTGTGGACTTGTGTGCATAAAATATTGCCCAGGAGTCCGCATGGGTGAAGAAACTATTACACTTGATCCAGAAACTGGTAAAGCTAGAATCGCAGAGAATCTATGCACTGGTACGGGAATTTGCGTTAAAAAATGCCCATTTGGGGCAATACATGTAGAGAATTTACCTGAAGAACTTGAAAAGGATGTTTCACATCGTTATGGACCTAATAGATTTGTATTATACCGATTACCGATTCCAAGACCAGAAAAAGTGACTGGACTCATCGGACAGAATGGTACTGGAAAATCAACTGCCTTAAAAATCCTTTCGGGTGATTTCAAACCAAATTTCGGGCTTTATGATGAACCACCTGGATGGGATGAGATAATTACGGCGTATAGAGGCTCTGAGTTACAATCTTATTTTGAGAAACTTTCTACAGAGTCATTACGTGTTGTTCAAAAACCTCAATACGTGGACAAAATACCCAAGGTAACAAAAGGCGTCGTATCTGAACTGCTTGAAAAAGTAGACGAACGGAATATGTTAAAAGATGTTACGAAAGAATTGAGAATAGATACAATAATCGACCGCGAGCTTGGAGTAATCTCTGGAGGGGAATTACAAAGAGTCGCCATTGCAGCAGTAATTTTAAGAGATGCAGATGTTTACTTGTTTGATGAACCCTCATCCTATCTGGATATATATCAACGAATAGAAGTTGCCAAAGTTATTCAAAGACTGGCAAAAGAGGGAAAAACCGTCATAGTTGTTGAGCATGATTTAGCAGTTCTAGACTATCTTTCTGAACATGTATGTGTATTATATGGAACACCAGGTGTTTACGGTATAGTCAGTCATCCACATGGCGTACGAGAAGGTATCAACATATTTCTTGATGGCTACCTTCCATCTGAGAATATGAGATTTAGGAAGGAAGGAATTCAATTTCATTTAAGACCACCGAGATCAAAACCTACTGGCAAAGCATTCTTTGAATTTGGAGAACTTAAGAAAGGATTCGATGGATTTACACTGATCACAGAAAGCGGCTCAATACATAGTGGAGAAGTAATAGGAATTCTCGGCGCTAACGCACTTGGAAAGAGCACTTTCATCAAACTGCTTGCAAATGTAGAAGAACCCGATGAAGGCGAAGTGCCAGCGGAAGATCTAAAGGTGAGTCATAAGCCTCAATACATCTCTCCTAACTTTGACGGGACAGTTCAAGAACTGTTTCACGATGAAGTGGGCAAAGTAATTAGTACCGAATGGTTTAAATCAGAGGTAAATCGGCCACTAACAATAGATCCCCTTTTAGACTGCTATGTTGAGAGTCTAAGTGGAGGAGAGCTTCAACGTGTTGCAATTGCACTTTGTTTAGCGCGACAAGCAGATATATATCTTTTAGATGAACCAAGTGCTTTTCTTGATGTAGAACAAAGACTATCAGCAGCAAAAGCTATTAAGAAGATTGTTGAGAGCAGAGATGTTGTGGCTTTTATTGTTGAGCATGATATTGTGACCATTGATTATTTATCAGACCGTCTAATGATTTTCTCTGGTAAACCATCAATAGAGGGTTACGCAATGACACCTGTTGATCTACGAAAAGGAATGAATAAGTTCTTGAATTTGATGGGGATAACCTTTAGACGCGATCCACAAACGGGAAGACCACGTGTAAACAAAGAAGACTCAAAACTGGACCGTCTTCAGAAAGAGTCAGGCGAATATTATTATGTTTCGAAGGACTCTTAGTATTGGGAACTATTATTGCGTCCCTTGTCAATAATTAACGTTAACATCCCCTTCTGCTATTGATCAAGTTTCGCTATGTATGTGGGTAACCTTAAGGTTTTTACACCTCATAAATTTATAAGGGAAGTTCGAATTGCCTGAGGATGCGATATTACCCACAGCTGTTTATATTTTAAATATGAAAATAATGTAATATCATAAGAATGTATTTTTCCAATATCTCAAAAAATGAATTGCTGATGAGAGGAGACTGTAGGTGAAGGGAAATCAACTCCAAGAAATCCTTCAAATTGCCTTTGATGAGCTTCAAAACAGCAAAAACACCGAAGACAGAATAGAGGCAGCCTCTACCATTTGGAATATTAGCATAAGCGAACCTGATGCTCTTAGCAGTCGAATCGATGATCTCGGCGGTTACTTATCTGATCCCGCGCCTGGTGTTCGGGGACTTATTGCTTGGACATTATATACTCTTTCTATTAAGGACCCCTACGCTCTATTACCATTACTGGACGAGATCGGAAACGCATTGTTAGACAATGACCCAAATGTTCGCCGTTACGCAGCAAATACATTAGTTGAGATATCCAGAGAATATTCGAACCATGTAAAGGTTTTGACACCAACCTTAGCAAAGGCATTAGAAGATCCTTTAATCGACGTGAGAATTGCTGTCGAAAAGATTCAGCAAAATATTGTTACTGGAAAACCTCGCGCCGCTCCAACCGGAACTAAAAAAGTAAAAGACCCAACCTTAGTGAAAAAAGCTATTTCTGACACATATGAACCAAAAAACATTACTGATGAGATCTCAATCAGCCAAAGAATTACTGTGCTAAAAAACAAAGTATACTATCGACTTTCTTTATGCAATGATTCTTCTTCAGATATATCCGAAGTAGTTGTAGTCATAGTTAGCCATCCATCTAGCTTGCAACCTGAGCAACCATTAATGCAACAAAGAACGCAAGTGTTTTCAAAAACTATTTCCGATTTTGAATTTATTTTTAAAAGCACACAAGACTTTTTAGATGGCTCTTTCTTTTCAACTATTTCTCTTCTTGATCCAAAAAATGTAATTCAAACAATATCTAATGATCCATATCACGTTCATTCCGCATATAAGTTTCTCAGAAAATTAGACAAGTCTTTGGAATTTTTTGAGGAGTACAAAATAAAAAATAAGCATGGGCATCATAATGAACTCTATATTCTTGCACAGCATAAAGTTGGAGAAGATGTGTTTTCACGTATAAAAAAGTCATTAGACTTACTAAATATTCAAGTAGTCCACGAGGAATCTGAAGTCGTGTCAGACTTCTTTACCGGCGCAATTAAAGGCCTAACTGCAGGAACAATACACCGACAGATTTATGCAACGCAACTTAATATTTTAGGACCATTAACCGACCATGAGAATGCAAAGTACTTTGCTCTTAAGTTTAATGTATTTGGACCGGACGAAAGAATGCGAAATATCATCAATTCTGACATCGGAAATGAAATAGAGAGATATATGCGAGTTTTAGAAGATAAGGAACCGTCAGAATCAAAAAGCAAGAAACTTGACAGAGAAAAACTGGAATCTGACACATTTTCGTCGACTGAGTTCCTCGAATCAAAACGCTGTATTAATTGCGGTCGTTTTCTGCCTAAGAAAGCAAAATATTGTAATGACTGTGGAGAACTTCAATATCGCTCATCGAATGAATGAACCAGCCTGATTTCCTCACTTATTTTTTACAGTCGTTAAAGAATTTTGAACTTGAGACTTCCGGTGAATATAAATTATCGTTAGTGAATCGCAGGCTAGTGCTTTTAATATTGATGAGCTGAAATATTGAAAACAATAAGATTCGATAAAGGTTATTGTAAAAAACAAAATGCATAAAACCTTAGATTAGAGAAATAACGGGGTAATAACAGTTAACGCATTTATAGACAAATATATCGTTTTATAGACAATTCTTTCAGGATGAGAGGCTTACGAGGGCTCACCTGTTACTAGTTAACAGAAACGCTGTCTTTTTATAACTGGGTTCCCTAAAGTAATATGTTGTTAACTAACTGGACTTACACATCATCGCGGGAGAATGCTCAACCCATGTCCTCTCTGACGCAAACGTATCCACTAAAAATCCCACAGGATACTACTTTACGCCCCCAACTGGATATATTGCGGAACTTGGCGTTACAAGCTGCACGACAGTTATTAGAGGCTTTGTGGTCGGACCACTGGATTGATATGATGGATTCCGCGTGCAAGAAAAAAGCCTATAAAGTTATTAACGAACAACAGGTCTCATTAACTCTTAATGGACATTTGGTGTATCTCCCTTCACGCATCAGACGCGGTATTGCCGAGCAGGTAGGTCGTATCCTACGCTCGCAAGCCATCCGTAAACAGTGTTATTATGACGTGTTACGGATCGTGCAACTCACGGGAGTAGAAGGCAAACTCGACAGTTTGGTGCGCACCGTAGCCCTCACTTTAGCTAATTTTGAAGGCAAGTATTACCGCTGGGCGTTGATCCGTCAAACGCTGCGTATGTTCCGGCGTTACTATTATCAACTGTGCTTGGATTTAAGCGTCCTGATGCAGTTTCCTTATACGGCAATAGTGAAACCACAGATTCGGTCTTTTATACTCCCCTACAGCCCTGATGATGGACGGGTGATTCAATACGACTGGCAGCCAGAAAACGATCCCCGTACCATCAGTATCCGACTTAAGATACCCTGTTGTCCCCAACCCTTAAAACGATCCCACTGGGTATGGCAGGAATTTACCTTATCACTACCCGCCAAACTTCAACCACGTGTAAGTCATTCCACAAGTAAATTATGTCCTCCGACATTACGCTATCTCACGCTGAAAAGCGGCTTGATTCTGCCCTTTTTAGAATGCGCCTGGTCTTGGGATCACAATCATACACAACCGTCACCACCGCAACCCTTACGTGCGAATCGTGTGATGGCTACCGATCTGGGAGTAATTAATCTGACGACCTCGGTTATTTGCGAAGCTGGGTCTCAGTTGAGTCCTCCGATCTTTTGGTCGCCAACTACCACACTGTTGCATAAACTTGAGCAGTTCTATCACCATATCGCTCGACTGCAACG
>JAEORY010000188.1 GCA_016840645.1 Candidatus Borrarchaeota archaeon
GGCTCATCAAAGTCAACCAATTCAACATCGAGATCTTGAATTTTCTTTCTTATCTTGATAACATCTTCTTTCGATTTTCTGCTGTCCAACGCCTCTGATGCAGTTGAAACCAACCCCAATCTCAATTTCTTTTTCATGTGGGTAACTCCTTTTTATAATATGTTCACATTGTGAAAAAAAGTGATTACCGACTCCTTTCAATAACACTCCTCTTTCTAATTTCTGATATTTCTTTCCGCTTTGCTTCTTCAATTTGAGGAGGCTCATGATGTGCAAGAAGCTCTCTTGACCGTGCATTTATCCGCCTGGCCAGCGTAAGACCGCCTTTTTCCTTCCAATGTGCAAAGTTAGACCTGTCCATCATTTTCATAGGGGTAATTTCTTCTCTAAAATAACGAAGTGTATGATCATCGGTGAGAAAGTTCCCTCCCGGACCCACATCATCGATTACCTGTACCGCAAGCGTGTCCGGATTGACTTCAATACCGCGAAGAACTCTTCGAACCATATTCAAAATTTCATCAGTGAGAACCACCATATCTATTGACCCGCACATACCGATTTCCATGTATCCGCTATCATGCACCATATTCAATCCTGCAAGAGCATTCATCACACAACTGAAAGTAGATTCAATTGCTGCTTGTTCATCAACGATTTTTGAGTCAGTGAGTCCAGCTGTTCCCCAACTGGGCAACCCATAATATTGAAGCACTTCTGCATGCGCAGCATTCCCGAGACTAAACTCCGGAGGACCGCAACAGAGCGCACCCGTGGACATATCCATGATATTGGTCGCGATTCCCAGAATCGTCGGGTTTCCAGGATTTCTCAATTGCGCAATGACCAATCCGGTTAGTGCATCAGCCAATGCTAAAACGATCGTTCCCGCTAGTGTAACGGGTGAGGTCGCACCATTCATAGGTGAAGGGAAATACGCCAGGGGAATTCCTGCATCCGCAGCAACTAATATCTCCTCAACTGCATCCCTAGGATGAACGAGAGGACAAATTGGCTCGGGAAAAGATATAATAAAAGGTTTTTCTTTCAGGGATTTCAAATTTCCGCGTGCAGAAGCTGCCATCTGGATGACATCTCTCACGCCTTGCCCATCGGAACAGATGAATGCGATTGGTTTTCTTGTATTTACTACTGCCGCTTCGAATTCGTACACATCAGCAACTCCAGGGGTAACATCTTGAGCAGAACCGAGGGGCATAATCCATTCTATATTCGTCAGTGCATCTGAAACCCTCGCTGCATCAGCGATATCCTCAACTTTTGTTGATCGCCTTTCTCCGGTTCTCACATCCAGAACATAGGGTGTGGTGGGGCCTGTACCAAAATGAGATTCATTTCCACCTACCTGAAACGCTGTGTTTCCATCCCGGTCATACAAACGGAATCTCTTTGGGGTCTTACGAATACACTCTTCAACTACATGAGGAGGGATAAAAACTCGTTCATTTTCAACTCTGCAGCCATGACTATACAAAAGTTCTACTGCCTCAGAGGAAAAGATTTTCACTCCTGTTGTATCAAGCACCTCGAGAATAGCATAATGTATAGATATTATCTCTTCATCCGAGAGTATCTTGAAAATAGGTTTCTTATTCATTCGATTACCCCAAGGTATTTCAATTTTTTTCCGAACTTCTCAATATTTCCTCATCCCTTGATCGATCCAGCGTACAGTCCTTTCATGAAGTATCGAATACCTACAATAAAAAGTATAAACATCGGTATTGTCATAACGACCATACCAGACATTATCATGGGGAGATCAAGTATGTTTCTCGATTTGAACAATATGAGCCCTGTCATCAAGGTTTTCAATTTGTCTGCTTGCAGAAAAACCATCGCGATGAGCAATTCATTCCATACCCAGATTGCATTTACCACCATAAGTGTGATTATTACCGGTTTGGAAAGGGGCAACATAATCAACCAGAGTATTCGTAGATGCGAGCAGCCATCAATTTTTGCGGCATCGAGAATATCCTTTGGAATAGTGATAAAAAAGTTGGCAAGCATGTATATACAGAAAGGTAAAATCAACCCCACATAAATGAGAATTGCCGAAGGACGGGTATTCAGTATGCCAAGTCTCACAAAAAGGTCAAAAAGCGGAATAATCATAACCACTGCAGGTATGACCATGATTGATATTGTGAAATTAAATAAAGTTCTTTTCCCTCGAAAATCCATGTGTGCAAAAGCGTATCCTGCAAGGCTTGCGAAAATGATCCCAATGAAAACAGAGAAAAAAGTTATGATTGTTGAATTGAGTAACCATGTGATAAATTGCTGTCCACTCCGAAAAGATTTCTCAAAATTGGTCAAGACAAAATGCATAGGAGGACCAAACATGTTATGATGATACTCCTGTCTGGTTTTAAAGGTGGTGACAACCATATAGTAAATAGGAAAAAGTGCGAGAAATGTCATAGTTATCATGATAAATTGTTGCGTTGTTCTACCAATTGTCCTTCTTCCTTGAGTCAGCCAGAGCGATCTACTCTTTCTCAATTGCCATCCCTCCCCGAATGCGGAACTGCAGTATGATAAAAATGGAAGTTACCGCAAGAAGTAAAACCGCGCACGCCGATGCAACCCCCATCATCTGGAATCTGAAGCCATGCTGAAAGATGTACAATTCTGTTATCATTGTCGCATTTGCAGGACCCCCTGTTGTCATCACATAAATGTAAGGGAACATCCAACTCAACATATTTATGGTAGAAATGATAACGTAAAATTCTATCGCTGTACGAAGCTGGGGTATATTGACATGAAATAAGCGTTGCCACCAGTTTGCTCCATCGATCGTCGCAGCCTCAATTAGTTCAATATCAATTGCCATGAGCCTCGCGAGAAAGAGTATAGTTCCGAAACCAAGCTCTTTCCAAATAATTACAAACATGACTGTCGGAAGTGCGAATGATGGGTTTCCAAACCAATCGACAGCTATTTTTTCCAGACCAATCCATCGGAGAAAAGTATTTAATATACCATTAAATTGAAAGATGTAGCTAAACACGATTCCTACAACCGGGATTGCAAGGATGTAAGGTAAAAAAATACTGACTCTGTAAAATTTCCACCCAGCCATTTGATCAAAAAGTAAGGAGGAAAATATTAATGAAAAAAGAACGAGTACAGGAACACAAATGAGCAAAGTAAAATTGTGGCGAATGGCCATATGGAAAATTTGGTCATGAAAAAGGTACGAAAAATTACTTAAACCAATAAATGTATGTTCAGGACCTCGGATGCGCATAAAACTAAAACGAAACAATGTTATTATCGGGTAAATAAAAATTAGCGATATACAGAGGTATGCAGGGGCCAAATAGAGATAGGGTCTTATCTTTTCCTTGAATATCATCTCCGTTCCTTAAATTCAAAAAATCATTTCTCGGAGATTCCTAATATAAAAACCAGCATTATTATTTTAAACTCATATCGTAAAAAGTTAAATAGATGTATATTGCCAAAGTATATAGTAATCCCTTAATCTGGATCTACATGAAATTTATTCTTTTTTTGGCGTGAAATTAATAAAAAAGGGTAGGGAAGCTTCTACCCTACCCTTCTCAAATAATCGATCATTCTAGCCATTTCTCATATTCATCAAGACGATCGGGATTTTCTTTTCTCCATTTTTCAATTATCGTTTGCGTTAATTCTGCAGCCCCTTCAGGGGTCAGTTGTCCTGCAAACATACCCGCAACAGCTACAAAATAGCCCTGCTCATCAAGCATCGTGGGGAAAAAATTTTCCAAATGGGGTCCAGTCTGATCTGAATTCGCCCATTCCCACATTTTTTTCAACTGCGGTAATTCTATCAGGTTTGAGTCGAGTTTCTTTGAACAGTGCAACGTACCAGTGGTTTTAAAGAAATTGTTTACCTGTTCTTCTTGATACAGCCATCTAAGAAATTCAGCGGCTTCTTCCTTGTGCGATGACCAGGAAGTGATTGAATATCCGTTTGTCTCCATAAAATAACTTCCTGAAAGTTTTCCTTTTCCCATTGCAGGAATCCGCGCAACACCAACCGCTTCAACACCAAGTTCTTCAACCCACGCTCCAACGTGTGAATCTGTCGCAAAAACCATTGCAATTCGTTGTTGAGGGAACAAATCCCATCCCTGATCAGCAGTGAGTGATAGAACATCATCATTGTAATAACCTTGTTGAATGATAAACTCCAATCGTTTCCACCAATCTGAATATTTCGGTTCTGTGAGTTTTGCTCTTCCCAGAGCAACTTTTTTCATATCATCTGGACTGTCAAGATCCTGGATACCCCAATGTGACACCATCCAACCCCCCTGCCATTGATCTTTCAGCCCCAAGCCGAGAGGAGTGATTCCTGCATTTTTCAGTTTCTTGCACACATCGACAAATTGCTCCCAGTTTTTAGGAGGCTTTTCCGGATCGAGCCCTGCTTTCTGAAATAGCTTTTTATTGTACGTCATCGGCTTTCCTGACAGATAATAACCAACCCCCCACACCTTTCCATTCCATAATCTATCCTTATAACCAATAACCTGTTCAATTTCATCCATTGACCAATAATCGCTTAAAGGAGCAATACTCCCTGCCCAAACATCTTCCAGGCACCATACACCGCCCCAGAAAAACGCAATGTCCGGACCTTCCTGTGCGGCAGCAGCAGCTTTAAAGGAAGGAATGAGGGTATCGAGAGATTGTTGGACTGGATCAATATCGATATTTGGATTTTCAGCTTCGTACTGCTTCACAGCGATATCGATCCACTCCGGCATTTTTACCACATCCCAGGCTCCCGCCCACCAAAAGGTAATTATTTTTTTCCCCTCTTTTGTTTCTTCTTTCCTACCACCTGCAAATGCTAGACACGCAACTGACAATACGAGTACTACGCAAACTGATGATAGAACCACTCTTTTGCTTCGTTTCATAGGTTTCCTCCTCATAGATTGTTATATTTTTTTCCATCTTTTATGTTTGCACAATGCATATTATATCTATTTAAGACTTTTATGAAATAACTATTGATTGTCAAGTTAATCGCCATATAATAATTTCCTCCCTGTGGGAAAATTCGACTTTGAGGAGTCGGCTGCGACGAAAGCCCAATACATGCTCGAGATACTCCCCTATTAAAAGGTGAAATCGTGTATCGAAATATTAAAGACCCTGGCATACGATACAAGGCAATGGAGCCAATAATCCCGTAGCAAAATGATTTCGGGTGAGATCTCTGCGTGATCCGTTTTACTCCTGATAGAATAAATTCTCATTTTGATAAAAATTTTTTTGCATCCTTAAGGAGTCGATTTACAGATTTTATCGTATCCCCATCCAATGGAACAGGTGAATGTTCTTTTAATATTTTATCTCTCTTTCCCCTGCAGCGAGAAAACATATCTTTTTTTCCGGAATTTATCCAGTTCTCCCAGAAATCGCGGTCCAATAATTCTGGAAACCATAATTCTTTCCGAAAATGTTTTACCGTATGATCCTCTGAAAAAAAACTCCCCTCTTTAATTGCATTCTCAATCACTGGTATACCGAATTTTTCATCGGTTATTTCAACTCCCTGCATCATCCTTTCAACATACCCTATTATTTCGTGTTGCATCATTAAAATCGGCAATGATGTTCCCTGGTCGACTCCGCTGATCCCTAAATGTCCGAATATATCTGCACCAGCCATTGCCCCGCATGCCAACGTGATACCAGCCTCTAATCCAGCCTGTGCATCTGGTATCTTGCTATCAGTTAATCCGACATTGATATACACAGGAAGGTTATAACTCTTACCCATTTGAGTCATGCCGACAGCCATCAGTGCTTGTTCTGGACCTGCAAATATCATTTGCATGGTTCTCATATCAAATGCATGTGGGATACCCCCATAGCACACAGGAGTACCTGATTTGATGAGCTGTACGATACAAATGCCTGCCAATATTTCCGCATTTTCCTGTGCCATTGTACCAGCGAGAGTTGCCGGAGCAGTTGCACCAGTTTGTGCCATAGGTCCGACAGGCACAGGCAAATTAAACCGGGATGTCTCAAACAGGAGATCTATCCCATCTTTCGGGAACCTCAAGGGACTGATAGGTTCTAAAAAAGGGTATGCAAAAGGGTATTTCATTGCGTCTGCTTCATTACCCGCGATAATCGTAAACAATTCCAAAAGAAACTTTGTGTTTGATCTGTTATGAAACCAGAAGTGAATCGGTTTTGTCGTATTCTTCAATAGTTCTGCTCCGATGTATACGTATCGGTATTCGACCGGAATATCATACGCATCCGACATAGCCCCAACAACATTTATACGCGGTAAGGAATCACCAATAATTGCGGCTGTTTTCACATCGGCGAGATTCGTATACCTCCGCTCAAGGTTGTCTTCGATCCATGAGGGTTCTCCTGCAATTGAATTATAATTCCGTTTCCCAAATCCAAACTCTGCCTTTCTTGATCGATCACGCCCGTATATAGTAAATTGTTTCCCGCAGGATTCAAGGCACTGTCTCACAAGATTCTCGGGAATCTTGACAATCTTATGATCCACATCGACATTTGAACCTGCTTCGAGAAAGAACTCCAAAACTTTCTCATGGGGGACAAAAACTCCTATATCCTCCAATATATGTATCGATGCATCATGTATTTGCTCAATCTGACTGTCATTCAGCAGCATGACTTTCATGCTCTACCCTCCCTCTCATTGGGCAAACGTATGTCACCCCTTCTGCTTAGATATAGAAGAAATTATTGATATATCACTGAACTGGTGAGACGGATATTGATTAATAGATTACCTTTCTTATTCGACCTGATTTCCCCATAATTCTGGGTCGTTGACATTTTCTTCTGTAATGGGTTTCCCTGGATGCAGGATTTCAGGACCGTAAGGCTGAATAGTAAGCTCCGATTCAACGCCGGCAATATTGTATTTCCCGGGTTTAATTTCCCTTTTATTAATGATGTCATCTAAAAAATTTACTACACCTTCAACACATTCAATAGTGGGAAAGTCGATCGTGGCTTGAAGCCACCCGTCTCTGATAAGCTCAAGACCCATCGGCATCCCCACTGTTGAAATCATTAATATTTCCCCTTTTTCATACCCTTTGGATTCAAGAACAGATACTATCGCAGCAGCAAGGTGTTCTGCATGCGAAAATATCATATCAGTATATGGATGCGCGACAAGCCAATCATCAGCAATATCAGCTGCATTTGACGCTTCCCATCCTTCGGCGATCTTGGTGTTGATATCAACCTAAGGATATCAATCTTCGCATCTCCATCTGTTGAAGTAAAGTAAATTTCATTGAATGTAATTTTAATATGGTAATCAGCTACACCC
>JAEORY010000189.1 GCA_016840645.1 Candidatus Borrarchaeota archaeon
AACAACTACGATGCCAAAAATGCAAGAAGTTATTGAGGCGCTCGAAAAAGAAGACTTGCGTGATTCAGTAAAGGTGATGATAGGAGGGGCTCCAGTTACGCAGGAATTTGCGGACAAGATCGGTGCAGATGGTTATGCTAAGGATGCGGAAGAAGCTATAAAATGGGCTAAAGAACTTGCCTCTTAAGTAGCAATAAACTGTAGGTATTTCTCTATTCTTATTTTCTTTTTTCGTTTTTCGAAGGATTTTCGCGTTTTTTATTCTGCTTTTTCAATATTTTCTATTCTCTAAACATCAGAGGAAAGGTTTTTTAGGAGAGTCTGCTTTTACAAATGTTTAAAAAATTGACTAAAACAGAGAATCTTCTAGCTAGGAGGTCAACTTTTGACTGAATTCACAATGCGTACTGGTACGGGAAAACCGTTATACATGTCTAAAGAACAAATTCGGTCAGACCTCGAAGACGGTGCAAACTGGGCTGCAACAAAAGCAAAGATACCAGAACTGTCAGCTAATGAAATAGATCATATCCTTGATATACTCATGAGGCCAGGAAGACAAATTGGAGTTGAACAAGGAAAAGGAATTGTTTTAACTACAGATGGCGGCACCACAAGATATACAGGCATTTGTAGATACTCAGCTTTGCCTGTATCAAGAGAACAGGCTGTGATAATCGGAGAACGTTTCATTGGTTTCGATACGTTTGAAATTGGACACGCTGACTACAGTTTTAGACCAGTAAAAACAATTGCTATGGATGAGGCAACAGTAATTGAGAATACAGAACTTAACAGTGTGATTCCAGTATTCTATGGAGCAATGCCTAACCTAGGAATCTATTTCCAATCGCAAGGTGGGAAATGGCCATCTCCTACGGATTTCATGAACAAAGGTAAGATTGACGAGGCAAGAGAGGTTCAAGAGTCTGCTGCAGAAGATATGACTAATGACATAGTCTATGTAGCAAAAATCTTCGCGGAGACTGGTCTTGACGGTCTTGATATAGATACTACTGCTGCTGCTGGTGATGCAGATTTCTATGGAACTTTGAAAGCAATTGAGATAATAAAAAAGGAAACTGATTTAGCACTAGAGGTTGGCATGGCTGGCGAAAAAGTATTTGGATTGCATGCAGATCTTAAATATGATGGTGAACGATTAGCAGGTATGTGGCCACACCAACAAGGCTTGATGGTAGAAAAGGCAGGTGGAGATCTCTTTGGTGCTGTTGTAAATACAGATACAGGTAAATCTTGTCCGTGGAATTTAGCCCGTTCGATAACTTTTGTTAAGGAGGTTATGAAGACAGTCAGTATTCCGGTGCATCCTAACATGGGAATGGGTGTCGGTGGAATCCCTATGTGCGAAGTTATTCCAATGGATGTCGTCACTCGATCTGGTGTTGCAATGGTAGAGCTTACTAATTGTGATGGCGTATAGGTTGGAACAGGAGACCCTGTCGGTATGGATTTGGCTTATCGGATGAGCATTGGAATGGGAGGCATCGGCACAGCAGGTGATATAGTAGCACGCCTTCAAATGACTAAGAGAATGAAACTTAACACTGCCAAGGAATTTGTTGCTAAAAAATTAGGTGTTGATCAATTCACGCTTCACGATACTCTTCAAATGAGAGATCTTCGCGATGAACTTGAGCTTGGTTCTGTTACCGCACTTCCAGGAAAGGCCAAAGGTATTGAGGCAAAAGCTAGAATTGCAGAACTGTTTGATATTAAAATCAATTCTGTGGAACGGCTTAAGAAAAAACTTTCTTTAGACTTTTAGCATAGTGCTGGCAACGAAATCAACTGAAAGATCGGCAAGGCTTGATTGGGTTGATTTCAGATGGGCCCACCCCTGCAAGGGGTCAGCACATTTATTATTTCTGCCTATTTTTGAATAAAAAGATAGAAAAAAATTAAATCGCTTTTCTGCGCTTTAAAATCACAATTGCACCAATTAATGAGACTGCAACTCCTGCTCCTATCGCTCCAAAGAGATACAAATTTATGTTGGAAAGTAATGCCGTTTGTGTTTCACCTTCTACATAACTCGTGGTCGATGAACCAATGTTTACTCCACCTTCTCCTTCTACCTTTCCTGCGTATTCTGCAACAATCTGCACGTTGTTATCTGTGGAAACTGTCCATTCGGCAACTGCTTTACCGTTCTCGTCTGTTGTTACCTCAAATGTTTCAATCAAGTACCAATAGCGTACATCTATAGCATAAGATCTTACCTCAGACTGTAGAGAATTAGCTGTAGATGTGATTTCCTGCTCATAGATGTAGATGGTGATCTGTTCGCCCACAACAGGCGCACCATTATCTTTTGTAACGGTAGCAGTGATTTTAACAGATTCGCCAGTTTCTAAATTGCCATCTATTTTTAGAGTCATTTGTGTTTCTTCTTCTATAACAAGGACTTGGCAAGTTGCACTGGTACTCTTCCAGGTTGAATCGCCTGCAAACTTTGCTGTGGCGGTATAACTGCCGTAGGTGTTTGGTGCCGTTACCATGATTTCAAATGTGCCGTTATTAACTGTGTATGTCTCGTATGACTCTCCTTCAAAAGTAATTGTGATGAGTTTTCCATTTAGATTTGAACTTATAGTTCCTGATAGAGTAACATTTTCTCCAGGCTTAACGCTATAATAATTTTCTAGAAAATCAAGACTGACACTCTTCTTGCTTGATTCACCACCATCGCTGCTTCCATCACCACCACCGCCTCCACCGTTGCCATCGTCTGGAAAATCACATATACCATAAACAAGTGTATATATTTTCCCGCTAATTTCACAGAGGTATTGTTCGTTATTCTCGTCAACTCCAAAGGATGTAATATCAAGATTTGTGTCGCATAATAGAGTATTGACAGGATTACTTGTGCCATTGTACTGGAGCGCCCAGATCTGACCATATTCAAAATCACCATAAATATATGAGCCATTCAATTCAGTAAATTTGGTGCCTCGGTAGACAAATCCACCGGTCACAGAGTGACCTACATTGTGACCATATTCCCAGATTGGTAGTTCAAGGCCTGTTGTGTCGCATCCACTAGAAGAGGAATAACAGTGATTTCCCTCCATAATATTCCAACCATAATTCTTACCCTTTTCAATAATATCGATTTCTTCCCATGAACCTTGTCCGACGTCTCCTGCCCATAGCCAGCCGGTCTCATTGTCAAAACTAAATCGCCACGGGTTTCTTAAGCCATAAGCATAGATTTCATCTAAGCCACTGGGATTTCCTACAAAGTGGTTGTCATTGGGAATTCCATAGTTCTTTCCATTACTCGGATTGTCCACATCAATTCGGAGGATTGACCCCAGTAAGGTTAGTGGGTTTTGCCCGTTACCATCAGGGTCACCACTACCACCACCATCCCCAAGCGCAATGTATAGATAGTCATCAAGACCAAAACTTATTTGCCCACCATTATGATTGCTATGTGGCTGTAAAACTTCCAAGATGACAAGTTCACTATTCTTATCTGCTTTATTGGGGTCGCCAGCATCAACTTGATATCGAGCGATTACTGTTCGAACAGGGTCTGAAGCAGTATAATCTATATAGAAATAACCATTGTTTTCATAGTCTGGATGAAATGCAAGACCTAATAGTCCTAGTTCACCTCCAGATTTTACCCGGTCTGTGATATCAAGAAAAACTGTTTTACTGCTTACAGTCTTATTGTTTTCAAAAACGTATATAATCCCAGAAAGTTCTAGAACAAACAGTCTATCTGATCCGTCTCCTGCATTGTAAATACCAACAGGAAGATTAAATGAGAGATTAGGAAATGCTTCCTCCACAGTAAAATTTACAGACTGTGCAGCTGCAAAAGGGGCAACCGATGATGTACCAATCTGACTTGCACCAAGAAGAATTATAATAACAACGAAAACGAGAATTACTGGCTTCTTTTTCATTATAATACCCTTTTAAGTACCTTTTCTTTAGTCCCTTTCTTTATATCTTTTTAAAATTTACTAAATCGGCATTTCGGAGATTTACTCTATGATGAATTAGAATCATTTAAAAACTTCAACGGATACATCTTGTGACTTAATTAAGAATCAAAAAGGAGTTAGATGATACTTGTCAGAATTATTCGAATCTTATGATTTCTGTGGAATTAAACTAAAAAACAGATTCGTTCGATCAGCAACCAGTGAAAATATGGCTGAAGAAGGATTACCTTCCGAACAATTATTAAAAATATACGAAGAATTAGCTCGTGGTGAAATAGGGTTAATAATTACAAGTGCAATGCGACCTGACCGAACTTGGACAAGAGGACCGCAACAAAAAAATATGATTATTGACCGAGATGATTCAATCTCAAATTTTCGAAAATTAACTGACCGTATTCATTCCTTTGGTTCAAAAGTAGCAGCACAGTTTGGCTCTTTTTTCGTGTATAATGGCGAACCTGTTGCCCCCTCAGTTGTACCATATGATTGGATTCCAGGCGCCACGCCTAGAGCTTTGGAAGTTGAAGAAATTAAAGAAATAGTTAATATTTATGGTGTTGCGGGAGAACGAGCCAAAAAAGCGGGTTTTGATGCTGTCCAAATACATGCAGCACATGGATATCCTCTTTATAGATTTCTTTCGCCCCTTTTTAATCAAAGAACAGATGAATATGGAGGTTCACCAGAAAACAGGGTTCGCGTCATAATAGAGATAGCTGCCGCAATAAGAGAACGAGCCGGAAGCGACTTTCCGGTTTTTGTTAAAATGGGCGTGGTAGATTTCTGTGAGGGAGGATTGACCAAAGAAGATGGAGTAGACGTCGTAAAAGCTTTATCTCAAAACGGTATCTCTGCAATTGAAACTTCTGCTGGGACACCTGGTTCAGAAATGAATGCCCTCGGTGCAACAAATAATTCTCAATGGACAGAAGGCTATTTATTGGATTATACAGCCGCTATAAAAGCAGAAGTGGATATACCCGTTATTCTAGTCGGTGGGCTTCGTGATTTAAGCATGATGGAAGATATTATCTCCCAAGGTGAAGCTGATTTAATTGCAATGAGTAGACCATTTATTATTGAGCCCCACCTCACCAAAAGATGGAAGGAGGATGAAGATCAAGAGCCCTCACATTGTATATCGTGCAATGGGTGTATGGATCTCTATATGGATGGAGAAACTGTTGAATGTATCATTGAATAACGTTTCTTAATTAGCTTCGGTTAGATTTTTTTCACTTTTTTCTTTTCATGGCTAGATTTGTTTATGATTCACTGGATAAGTGAATGTTGGGGGGTCTACTTGCGGAGAAATTATAAAAAGCATGAATATACCACCTGTAAAAAAATAATGTCTTTAGGATGTGAGTAGAAGTGGATAATTCAGATATGGAAAAACACTACTCTATCAAAAGAATAGTCCTCTCAATTCTGGTAATCCTCTTTATTGCCTTCATGACCTATAGTCTAATTGTTCCTTTGTACTACTATTGGGTCTCAGCGATTGTTGCAGCTTTCTTTCTGGTATTAATCAATAGACCCCTTTTACTAAGATATCTAAATTTTCTATTCCGAGTAAGAATGAGGTCTCGACCTTCATATGTTGGCATAATATTTGTTCTAATTTTCATACTAGCTTCCAGTTCATCGGCAATTACGTGGCAATACGACTTTTACGTAGCTAACAGGTTTGTTGACGAACTTGGATTAGAATTTTCAAATGTGGAATCACCGTTTGAGCAGGGTATTACACCTGAGTCCGTTCGTTTGGTTGACAGAGACTTAGCGTACACAATCGCACAAAAACATAAAGCTACCTTTACCGCAAGTGCAGTTCTTGGATACGAACAGATAGGTGTTTATCAAGGTCATGAGGCATGGTACGTTCCAGTCATAGAAGAAACATTGAATTCGATGAGAGTTAGAGCTGTTGGTTTTATCATAATCGATGTCAATAAACCTTTTGAGCAACCGACAATAATCAAGCTAGAACAAGATGCAACAGTTATGCCGGATCTATTTTGGTATCGAAATCCGGATTATAAACTATATAATCAAGACACCAATAGGTATTACGGCAGAAATTATTACACAGAAATCGACGGCGAAATTCGTGTTATTGTGTTGTCCCATAATGGTTTTCTATTCCCACATGATGCAAAGGTTCATGTATTAAGCTTAACTGGCGAAATAATCGAAGTACTCTCACCAAATGAAGCATACCTGAAAGGTGTTCCACAAGTGTTGGACGAAGAGGCATACATTGAATTCTATGAAGATGCATTTAGCGGGTTTTTGATGAAAGATAAAAGCCTAGATATGTGGGCGGGATACCTTGCAGAAAAAGATACTTTTGAGCCTAGCGAAATTCTTCGCTATATTCACGACACAAAGACAGGCACAACAATTGCGATAACGACAACTCATCCGACAGGCAATCCTTCATCTATGCATGGCCTTTTTGTGTGGCGGGGGACAAACGTTACATATCACAATATTCGAAGAGCTGGATACATCAGTGCCGATGAAGCACAAAGGGCGGGGCGAGAGATCCCCCAATTAACGATTTTCGAAGGTCTTTCAGCGTCAATGAGACTACTTTATCCCATAACATATTCGGATGGCACAGTCAGACTTGCATGGTTCATTCCATATACACAGAATGAACGACTTGTAGCCCTCGCTATTGTAGACCCAGTAGACACT
The DNA here is from genome assembly GCA_016840645.1 of Candidatus Borrarchaeota archaeon. The sequence goes on from JAEORY010000189.1 coordinate 6,696, forward strand.
TCTCACATTGGCTATTCAACGAAGGAGGAAGCAACTGGTGGTGAAGGTCTTGCTCGTTTAGCAATGTCTCGTTTTTCAGGAATATCAGTAGCTGGTGGATCTGGAAACGAAATTCACGGAAAGATAAAAGAACGAACGACTTGGATAGAGGATGGAAACCAAGTAATTATGTTTAAAGTAGATGACGACGTGAGAAACGACATTTATGTCATGGCTAAAGCGAATCAACTTAGTGCACAAGACTTCCATGAACTTATGAGGAAAGATACAGGTGAAAGTCTTCATGTAACAGCTACATTTAGTGACTCTGAACAGGTCTGGATAATCACGGGACTTCTCTAAAAATCATAAATTGATCTAAGTCAAAACATCAAGCGCTTTATACCTGTGTCTTCAACAAGCTTAAAGTTTTCTATTTTTTCTTTACTTAATTCTACTAAATAGGCTTTTAGTACCCCCAAATTATATTCTGAACCTGGATTAACGCTCAATGTTTTTCCGATATAAGTAAATCCACCAGATTCGTGGATATGACCATGAAGAGTTAATTTTGGTTGATATTGTTCAATGACTTCCCTAACAGCCTTACTCCCAACTGCAGAATAAAAAGGAGCGCCAAGAAGATGAACTACCCGTTTTTTCTTATCAAGTTTCGGAGCAATATCAAGACCTG
>JAEORY010000190.1 GCA_016840645.1 Candidatus Borrarchaeota archaeon
AATGCCAAGTGGACAGGCTATCAAGCATTTCTTGATAATCTGCGACACACAGCCAAAGGTAAAACGAAAGTACCCAGTCCCAGTTGTGGATATGGTTCGGAGGACTCGCAGGAAGCCCCATCCGTCAGGGTGGGGTAGTTCACACAGACTGATATATGAATTAAATGAAATAAAACATTACGCGATACAACAAAAGAAAGCCCCATTGCTTGAGCTTGGGGATGAATTGTGTTAGGATAGTACATTTTTTAACTTTGTGCTGTTTTTTGCTGAGTTTATAAACAAGGATGGAGTACAAAGAGTGAGAAATTGAGTTGTAAATTATTAACGAGTTATTTTAATATGTGCGGGGCACTTGTGCCATGTTAACAAAGAACCAACGGATCAAAGCTACCTTGAAGGACACTAAGACGCGGCGTAAACACATGCTGTGTCGGGTGTATACGGTGAAGCTAGACAACTCGCACTTAAACCAAGAATCGTTCACTCGCTTAAAACTCTTATTTTTGGAAGCTAAATGGCTGTACAATCATTGCGTGGGGCATCCTAACGTGTTTGCTATCGATGATACAATAACAGCCGTGTCAGTGAAGGTTAAAGACCAGTTTGAACTGCGGCAATTAAGGCATTTATCGTCACACATGCGCTAGAGCATCATAACACGCACCCAGCAGAATATCCGTAGCTTAGCGCGTGCAAGAGCAAAGGGGCACACAGTGGGGCGGTTGAAGTTCAAGTCCTATGTGAATTCTATCCCGCTCAAGCAATACGGCAATACCTACAGGATCCTCAACAGGAAGTACTTGCACATTCAAATGATACCGCAAAAATTGCGTGTCAACGGTCTGGAACAACTGCCACCTGATTGTGAGTGTGCCAATGCTACCTTACTGCACCAGCATGGTGAGTATTACGTGGCAATAACTACTTATACCTCACCAGAACGCAAACCAGCGATGATAGTGCCTGCACAATCAATTGGCATTGATTTTGGGGTAAAACATCAGTTAACGCTTTCGAACGGGGTACGAATACAATACAAAGTACCAGTTACGCGCCGTATAAAGCAGTTGTGTAGGAAATTAAGTCGTAAACAGTATCGCAGTAAGAACTGGTGGAAAACGCTGTATAAATTGCTGAAAGCCTACACCAAAACCACCAATATTAAACGAGACATCCGCAATAAACTCGTTCATTTCTTATACACCACTTTCCAAATGGTTTGCTATCAAAATGAGAATTTAGGAGCCTGGCAACGCCTGTGGGGTAGAAGAATGCTGTCAACCAGCCTGGGTGGAATCATTCGCATGCTTGAAATAAAGATGCATACACCGGTGGAAATTGACCGTTTCTTCCCCTCCACCAAGACCTGTTCGCTTTGCGGTCATCAGCGCGCCATGAGTTTAGCAGACCGTACCTATGAGTGTCAACATTGCGTTCTGGTGATAGATCGTGATTTTAACAGCAGTTGTGTACTAGAACACGAAGGTCATAGAATCCTAGGTAGGGGACCTACCGAAGTCACGCCTGCGGAGACTAATATCTCTACCTTAACGTTGGACTATCTGAATCAGATAGCCTACGTTGAGGCAAGTATGGTCGCAGAAACAGGAAGCCTCACAGTTTTAGCGTGAGGTAGTTCACAAGTGAGTATTTAACTTTAAAGAAAACCATGAAGGCATTAAATTGCGTCTATTGAGGTTCCATACATGCTGGAGGTTTAGAAGAAATAGCATAGGTAACCCACGTGACATTTTGGACTTCATTTGTTATCCGATTTGAGATCTTTTCAAGCACTTCATAAGGCAATTTCATCCAGTCTGCAGTCATGATATCATCGCTTTGAATAACTCTCACTGTGACAATATGTCCAATATTACGTGCGTCGCCCATCACACCCGTAGCTAGATCATCTCCAACAACTGCAAAACACATAAAACATTGATCATAGATTTCTGCATTCTTCAACTCTTCTTCTACAATATAACTAGCGTCTCTACATATACGTATTTTGTCTTTTGTTATCTCTCCTATGATTCTTGCAGCTAATCCAGGGCCAGGGAATGGATGGCGCTTCCAAGGCAAGTTTAATTGACGTGCAACTTCACGAACTTCATCCTTATACAGTTCTTTTAATGGCTCTAATAATTCAAATTCCATGTCTGGAAGGACAACGTTATGATGTGATTTAATGCGAGAAGCTTCTTCTGATGGATCTGCACTTTCAATTCGATCGGAATAGATCGTTCCCTGTCCTAAAAAGCGAATGTTTCCATACTTTTGTTCAAATCCTTTTGCTGCTTTTTCAAAAACCTCGATGAAGGTACTAGCTATGATGTGCCTCTTTTCTTCAGGATCTCTTACCCCTCTAAGTCGTTGCAGAAATAATTCGCTGGCTTCAATCTGTTCTAAGTTTTCAAATTCTAAGTAAGAAATTGCGTCTTCAACTTCATTTTTTCTTAGGAGACCATGATCCACAAAAATGCAGTGCAGTTTATCTCCAATAGCGCGATTAACAAGTGTAGCTGCAACTGTTGAGTCGATTCCACCAGAAACTCCCATGAGAACATGATCTTCTTTGACAATTTCTCTAATTTCTTGCACTGATTTTTCGATGAAATCACCCATAGACCACTCTTTTTTGCATTGGCAGATTTCAAACACGAAATTTGACAAAACCTGCATTCCATGTAAGGTGTGTTGTACTTCAGGATGAAATTGAAGTCCATAGAAATTCTTGTAGCTGTATGCTGCCATGGGGGTATTTTCTGTATGTGCGTAGACCGTAGCTTCATTAAAGTCTGTTACTTTATCTCCATGACTCATCCATACAATCTCTTTGTCAGAAAGGTCTTTGAAAAGAGCATTGTTATTATCAACATAGAGTACGGTTTTTCCATATTCTCTCGTTGTACTCGGATCGACTTTACCGCCTAGTTCGTGAGCAATTAGCTGGTGACCATAACAAATCCCCAGCACAGGAATCTTGAATTTACTAACATCAAGTTTTGGAGCGTTTGATGCATAAACGCTGCTAGGTCCACCCGAGAGGATAATTCCTTTATATTCGTTTTCATCAAATTCTACTTTATATGGGTTTATTTCGGAATATACGCCTAATTGCCTGATTCTGCGTGCGATTAGGTGAGTGTATTGTCCGCCAAAGTCTATAACGACAATTTTATCCATGAACTTCACTTACTTGAAATAATTTAAAGACTTGAATAATAAGTTATTTAACAATTATGTGTTTATATTTCTTGTTTTATAAAACTAGTTTGACATGTAAATATAAAATCATAATCATCAGTTTTAGAATGTTTGAACATAAGTTCTAAGATTCTTAATATAATATGAACACGTTTCAGAGAATCAACTCAACGCGAGCTGAAAATCATTGTCTTCACATAAAACATCACAAATCAGTATTCTTGGTTTTGGCGACAGCCTTACTGCAGGTTTTCCAGGATACGATCCTAGTTATCGGATGGGAAATGAAAAATCCCAATATAGTTACTGGTTAATCGAGTCTGCCAAGCTAGAAGGCTTTTCAAACATAGAGTTTGATAACAAAGGAGTTCCTGGAGAACTTGTTAAGTACATGTACAGTCGATTGGTTACACTACTTGGCAAAAAGAGTTACGATATAATCATTATTCTAGGCGGCACCAATGATATTGGCTGGGGCATAGATCCACACCATATTTTTGAGAATTTAAGAAGACTATGGATGACAGCCAAAGAAAGCGAGGCACAAGTGGTCGCCTGTACGGTGCCTCCGATTGGTTTAGTCTATTCACCTGTTCAGAAGGCCCAAGAGGCACTTAATCAAAATATACTAAAAGAAACATCATCTAACGAGGAAATCATTCGAATAGATCTATTCACTGCTCTAGCTGATGAAGAAGGATTGCTTAAACCTGACTATGATGCTGGTGATGGCGTTCATTTCAATGTAGAAGGTTATGAGTGCATGGGTGAATTCATCTGGACTGAAGGAATTCGCTCGCTCTTAAAAAGAGAATTTCAAGAAAAATAAGGATAAAATATTCAGTTAAAAAAGAAAAGAGGATGGCAGTTATTCATAAAAGCATTATAGAAACTTTTTAAGAATCTCTGCTCCTTTTTCAGCTGGAATCGCCACTAATGTTTCTGTACTAATCACCCCTCCACGTCCAAGCATAAACAACAACTGCATCATTGCTTCATTGTTTGGCGCTTCGATTAATGAAACAAAATCATACTTACCCAAAGTATAGTGAAGCGACTTGATTTCTCCTCCAACTGCCTGCGCTGCTTTTTTTGCCTTCTCATACCGATCTGGTGCATCCTTGATCTTTGTGATCCCTTCTTTGGTATACTTGCCAAGAATGAAATAAAGAGGCATAAATCTTCCCCCCTATACATTATGAGTGCTACTTGTATTAATAATTGTATTACTGAATACGTATTGTACGTGAAAATCTTGACTCTTAATGAACGCCAATAGAGTGTTTGAAGAATGGATACAGCAAGAAATATTACAACAATCCGATTACCACATACTTCGTATGAAGCTATTCCTGACAATTCAGTAGATACCGTAGTAATTAGCACAGAATTCGACCCAAATGAGAAGTCTTACCAGGATATCGGTAATGAATATAGAATACGTCTAAAGAAAACAATAAATACTATTAAAAGAGGCTTTCAAATCCTTAAGAATGGTGGTTTATTATTTGTATATGGTCTACCGAGAGGGTTGCCCTTTTTTGGAGTTTTCCTAGATTCACTGCAGAATGAAAATTCCAAGATGATGTTTAAGTATTGGATTGCACTAGATATTGACGCCAGACCTTCAAATGAGACCTTTCCGCTTACTCATACTGGTTTACTCATGTATTTGAAGAGCAGAAACACTAAGACACCGTCTCCATTCCATTTAAACACCAAAACAGTACGAATACCATACCAAAAATGTCGTGCCTGCGGAAAGATTACAAAGGATTGGGGCGGAAAAAAGCATTTATTAAACCCGTTAGGTGCTGCCGTTTCAGATGTGTGGAGAGATTTGCCAAAGACATTTCTAGAAACAAACGAAATTCCAGATTTTGTGTTAAATCGAATATATGACCTCGTGGAAAAACCTTCTTTATCTTTCATAAATATTATCGAAAAGCAATCCAAACCCCTTACGTCAAAGGCTATGGAAGTTTCTCAATATGATAAAGGTGTTTTTAAAAACCTATCTTTAGATCAGGTTCTTTTTATTGATGCGATTGAGTTTATGAAAACGATTGCAGCCAAATACCCAGAGGGTATATTTGATCTGGCATTTGCAGACCCTCCTTACAATCTCGAAAAGGATTACGGAGAATATACTGATTTACAATCCGATCAGAGATATTTGGCATGGTGTGAAGACTGGCTTAAACTAATGTGTGAAGTTTTACGCCCTGGTGGAGCACTGATGATATTAAATTTACCAAAGTGGTGTATCCATCATGCTGCATTCTTAAATGAGTTGGATGATATGATCTTCCGACATTGGATTGTGTGGGATGCCTTATCAGAACCCGCAGGAAAAATCATGCCCGCTCATTATGCACTTCTTTATTATACAAAGCGTGGAGGTTCAATTACTTTCAATTCTCCCTTTACAAAGGATCCTGATATTCTTGGTCCTATTGATGCTCCGTATTATTGTCTTCGCAGTAAGTGTGTTAAGAATCGGAAAACAACTGGTAATAATGATAAAACGGAATTAACTGACATATGGTGGGATATTCATAGAATTAAACACAAAAGAGATAGGGATCTGCATCCTTGTCAACTTCCAATAAAACTAATTGAACGAATAATAAAATTGACAACTAACCATGATGATATTGTTTTTGATCCTTTTTGTGGTGCGGGAACAACCGCCATTGTGTCAAAGATGTTTAAGCGCCACTTTATTACTACAGATATTTACGAGAAATATGTTGAATTAGCTAAGCGAAACTTAAAGATGTTACAACCTACTTTGAATGGGGAGTATCGTTTTATTAGAGAAAGTGTTTCACGTTCGCAAAAAAACGCAGTATCAAGAAAAGAAATTGAAATTGACTACATAAATCTATGTAAAAAAGAAGAAAGAGTCTTAACAGTTGAAGAAGTTGAACATATTGATAAAGAACTTGCCAATAAAATCCGAAGTTACTATTCAAACTTTAAACAACTACGAAAAATTGCTCAAAGGAGACTAAATTGGCGTTAGTAATGTAAGATGCCATGATGTCTTGTGTGTTGTTAGGTTCTTATGAGATTGGACAATTATTTAACTGATGAATGATTCTATTGTATTAAGACTGTCACAAGTTTTATGACAATATTTCCCGTGAATATAAACAACTGATTTGGAGTGTGCGTGTTTAATGACAGCTGGAGCTCACGATTATTTTATTAGAGGCAATAAGTACTTCTTACGAGGTCGATTTCAAAACGCAATAGAAGAGTATAAGAAGGCACTTGAAATTGATCCTAATTTCTATCAAGCATGGAACAAAATAGGACAAGCATATGACGCTTTAGGCAATTCTGAACAGGCATTAGAATGTTATAAGAGATCATTAGAAATAAACTCAGATCAGCCAGTTATTAGAGATCATGCAGAAAAAACAAAAAAGAAGCATGCTCTAGCTGGTGCGGAATTACGTAGAGCAGAGCGCTTAAGAGAATCTGAGGATAAAGCCCCTGAAACACCATCTGCCCCTGAATATAAGTCAGAAAGTTTGGCGATTGGTGAAGACTATCCTTTGGATGATGAAAGTGAATTGGTGCCTGAAAAAGCTATTCCTTTGAAAGCGAAGGCAGTATATTTTCCTCGAATGCAGCAAGGAAAAATTTATCCACTATCAGTCCTGATTTCAAGTGAAAAAATCAAACTTGTGATCTCTGAAGAGCAGCAAGAAAAAGAAATTGAACTTGCCGCTAAAATTGGGGATATAATTGAGATTCGTCCAACCTGCCCAGCTCTTAGTATTTCTCCTTCAAACAAAAGGATTAGAGTTGTTGAAGGCGTGCATGAATATCAATTTGCCGTAGTACCACTTGTAGAAGGGAAATATGATATCAATATTGAGTTTTACAGAGATATCGAACTTCTTGGTAGAATTTCTTTGGAATATTACAGCCCCTCCAAGAAGATATGGATTCCTGGAGTTATAATACAGAAGAGAGCTAAGCAAATCAATCTTGGAAAAGTTAAGATTGGTATCTCTCCAAAACTGACAGCAGTATATTCTGGTGTAGCAACAAGTTTTGGTGTTGCTTCAAGAGCTCTGGATCAAATCGGAATAGATTGGCAATCTGAATTGCTGAA